>CAIUZK010000047.1 GCA_903903635.1 uncultured Bacteroidota bacterium | reverse complement strand
CATTATTTGATAATGCACTTTTATTCAAACTTGCTGGTGAGTAGGTGATCGTGTTTAAAATAATATCTAATTTCAGCTTTCTCAGTAGCGTTCTTTACCTTTCTTAAACTTTCGATGTCCACGATCTCGTTGTCAGATTCAAAATTATCTCCTTGGATAACCAATTCGATTCTGCCGCCATATAATATCTCATTTAAGGTTAAATTGGTATACTCAGGTTTGATATAAATGAATTTATCCCCTGGTGCAGTCGAAAGGCTACTGAAATTGTCTTCGATTTCTTTTTGTGAATTCCCTGAAACTCCGAACATTATGTTCCCCGGCACAGCAGACAACCATTCTTTAAGGATACATTTGGTTATTTCACCAGGATGATTTGTTAAAAATAAAAATATCAGATTGGGATATTTACCAGCACTTATATTTTTAAATAATTCACCTCTAACGAGAGAACTATCAACATTTAGACGCTGTAGTTGTTTGTTATGCAAGTAAATTCGACTACCAAATACATCTGATTCGGTGCCGATTAAAATTGTTTGTCTGATACCGATCTTTTGGGCATCGGTTTGATATTTCTCTAATTTTTCCCAGATGGAAAATATAATTTGTCCGTTAGATTTTCCTGTGAAAGGATTTAAAACCCTATTCTTATTTATCGGTTCATTCCATAATTTCATTGGCTGGAAACACCAGTTTACCTTTCCTAAATTCATTTAATTAGTTTTAATATGTATTTTGGTATGTCGTATGACATAGATATATATTCAATTTTTATTGATTTTTCATCGTTGCAGGTGAGGGTATAATTGAAGGCATAGAGCGAATTATTAGATGTTACCTTTGAAAAGAAGAAGATTACTTCCCTAATGCCTAACCTGTAAAATCTCTTTATTTCAACCAGGTCATTAATAAATTCAGGATTATTCGTTAGTAATAGAAATGGCATTGTTTCGTCATGCGCTTTAAGCGAGTCAGTATTATTTTTTATCAGTTCAAATGCGGATGTTTTAACTGCGGTTTCTTCTTCAACCAATATCTGGAAATTCATTTCTTTTTCATAACAATAAGCATGTATCGATTGCTGAACTACACTAAAATCGTTCAATCCAACGTAATTTCGTAGATAGATCACAGGAGCCAATGGTAGATCAGATCTAATAATATGGGTTGTTATATTCATTAAATTGTCCTGATTATATTTTAATTGAACATTAAATCTGGTTTTAAGACTATCATGCTGGATATAGTCGCAGTCATTGAATATAGAAATATTGTACTTGTTTAAATTATAACATAGTAGATCATTTAGCCAACAACCATAATGTAAATCAGCTTCGACAAGTGATGCTCCTAAATCATATAGAAGCATATCTATGTCTTCTTTATTTTTTGTTATGTAATTCATCATTTCGGATAGATTACTCAGACTAAACATTTCAGCAATTTCTATGTCATTATCACGACAAAAAGATATTAAATTTTCTACTTGACTTATTTCAAAGTGTCCGTTATCTATTTGTGGATGATTAAATATCAACAATACAGTCGTCATATGTTTATTAATTACTTTATAGTGAAATAAATAAGTTGATGAAAATATCTTACTTCAAGAATTTTATTTTTTATTATTGGTTGATGTATTGTGAACCATTTACTGACAGATATGTGTTCTCCGGATAACACACATTCGTGTCAGTAAACGATCATTAATTAAGCGGCACTGTTTAATTTGTTATAATCCTGTACCGTTCTATTGCTATTTGTTTGTATTGCTTCACATGCTTCATATGCACAATTAAAAACCGTTTGCGGCAATTGGCGAATCATTAATTCTTCTGGTATTTCCTGTACCTTATCAATTTGCTTGAAGAAGTAGGGTGTATCAGTTTTTTTACACTCTTCACGTAGCTTGTTAGCCCATTGAATCTCAAAAGGTCTTCTGCCTTTACCTGATTCACCCCCTTGGATTACCCAAGATATATGTTGCTTTTCCAACCATGGCATCAATGTCAGATCTGTCAATTGCGGTTCTACAGAAAGGAATTTGTTTCCATTAACCTCAATTAGCTGATTAATCAATTTTTCGGCTGTTTCCTGGTCTACCGGTGACGTGCCATACATGACATTTACAGGTGGATTTATTTTCCAGTTATCTGGTATGTATTTGTTTATGTTACTCGGACGTTTAGTTAAAAGTAAAAACATCAGGTTTGGGTACATTCCTTTGTCAATGTTTTGAAAAAGTTGGTCTCTCAACTCACCAGTGGTTTGGTTAACCGGATTACCATCCCAGTCAACCAGATTCCTCGGTTTCTCAAAAATGTCCATCATTGAGCCAACGAAGACCTGCTGAATTTCACCGGATTTCTTCGCTTGTTTTTGGAGCTTGCTTAATAATTTCCAAACAGATTTTACTGCCAACCGTGGCTGATCAACTCCCCATATCTTAAATCCCCATCTTGATGCTAATACCCTTGCATAGCAATTATTGCACCCGGCATGCACTTCAGTGCAACCCCACCATAAATTTGCAGTGTGGTGAGTCCACTCTATTTTACTTTTTTTCATTTTTATAATTATTTTTTACATTTTTATTTGAAGTTTTTTATTTGAAAATCGTGTGGCGATAGCCATCACCCCATCTAAGTTTTGTACTAACTTGTTCATTTTCGTTTTGACACAGCAGTAGCCAATAGGTGCTGATGCACCAGTTTAAATAGTCCATATATACATGTGGTTATTTGATGAAAATTATCAACGTGTTATTGTGAGCTTAACTCCTTTAGGATAACACTTTTTAAGTTCCTTTATAGACTCGGCTTGTTTTTGCAACTTATCCGGTATCATTGATTTTTCTAAGTAGTAACTATCCCAGCATAGGAGGATATTTAAGCCATCTATACGATCAAGTATTACTTCATCAATATTGTCCTCAGGAAAGTAGGAATCTTCGGTACACAATAGAATCACATCCACTATATCTGAATTTCGCTTAACGTAATCAATCATTTCATAGCAATGTGCATCTTCGAAAAAATTTAGGACTCGTATGTTATACTCCAAGCAATACCTCAGAAGCGACAATTTTGTTGATGCCAGTATTCTTTCTTTATAGTCGCAAGGTTGATATCTCGCATCTAAATGATTATACAAAACAGCATTTATTTTTAACTCGTTTTCTTGTCTAATCTTCTGATTCTGATCGCTTTCACTTTGTGATTCATCACCATTCACTCGATTTCTATGTATTTCAAGAGGTGTCATCTGTTTTATGGGTATCCTGATTATGTGTATGCTTTCCCCGTTATCACCCTTGTCATCAATTTTTATACGAGGTGGAAATGGACGTTGTAGTAAATCATAAAATGTTAATTGCCGAAAATTAAAGGGGTTACTTTCATTGATACTAACCATTAAAAAATAATCACACTCATAAATCTGCGTCCTCAAATAGTTCGTTGCAGCAACATTATTGAGATCTACTATCGGATTGCCGGGATCATGATCCCTGAAATACCCAATTATCTCTATTTCCTCCTGTTCGCAGTACATTATTAATATCTCTTCCTGCTTCTTGCTTTCATCAGTGTCTAACTTGAAGTTTTTAACAATGTTTGTGGTGTAAATGAATCCCTTCTTTTTCAGCTG
>CAIUZK010000046.1 GCA_903903635.1 uncultured Bacteroidota bacterium | reverse complement strand
TAATGGTTCGTAAAACAACTGAGCACTCAACTATTTTAGAGGGGTCACTTTACCGTGGAAAAGGAGGGTCACTTTGCCGCGGAATGGTGGGGTCACCTTCGCGCGGAATTAGGGGGTCACTATCCGCGTATTATCCATTATCCGCCAGAATAATCATCAATAGTCGTCAAATACAACAATAGTAATATGAATTCGCAGAAAGTAGAAATTGAAGCATTGCAAATCCTTGACAAGTTTGAGGAATTGCCAGAATTGACACCATCCGCAGATTGGGATCAATCTCTTATGAGCAGAATTATTCAATCTAAACAATCTACAAGATCAAAGATTTACCTTTCATCATTGAGTGCGTTGGTAGTATTCGTGATATTGTTTAATGCTGGCTTTGTTATGAAAGCTGTACGCAACTCTGACAATCCAACTGTTAGTCATACGGAGGAATATCATACTCTTTCAAGGGAATTATTTATAAACCCAATCCCCAACAATTGATCTATGGACATATTCACTCAAAAAAAGCTGTTGGTTAGAGTTGTGATTTTATTGGTAATAATAAATACATGCTCCATTTGCATATTCTTATGGAAGGATGCTTTTAGGAAAGATCAACCTGCTCAACAATTACACAATGATGAGTATAATGACGAGAACAGGACTGGAAATTCTGGACCATCACCACGAAATCGTGAGGATGAGAATGAGATCAGAAAAGATAAAAATGGAGGACCGCCCCAAAATGATGAGCACAAAGACGTAGCGCATATTTTAGAGCATGAATTAGGTTTAACGCAACAGCAGGCAGAACAAATCGGGAACATCAGGGAGTCCTTTTTTGAAAAAGAAAAAATATTGGAGGCAGTCATACGTGGTGAAAGGGATTCTATGAACATGCAAATGTTCAATAAAAATACAAACGAAGAACAGCTAAAAAGCCTTGCTCATAGTGTATCTGAAAACGAGTATAAGATGGAATTGCTTCGTATTGATCAGGCCCAGCAATTAAAAAGAATTTGTACGCAAAAACAATTAGAAAAACTTAATAACCTGGTAATAGAAATCCGAAATTATTTCAGGCCCGACAACAGACCGAACAGACAACCGTCACCCAGAAAGTAGAATATTATTAAGATGGGTGCCAGAATATTTAATAATAATCGTCAAATCTATAGTAAGAACTAAAAATTTATTGCTTTTATGAAAAAAACGGGACTAACATTTCTGGCTATTTGCGTGCTGAACATTTGTGCATTTGCGCATGTTGTAGACTATGGGAACGTAATAATGCATCATTGGAACATCGAATCCAATAACAGCGCAATAGAAGGCTCATTTTATATGATGCGTGACGGGAAAGTATTTATTGATAAAGCTGATAATGAAATTGTTTCCTATCCTTTAAACGCTCTGTCGAAGGAAGATCAGGAATATGCAATGAAAAGGCAAGAATGTGTAAAGCAAATAAATAATAGGAAGGTTACACCTCCCATTTCAACTTCCCAGCCCATGCTTGATGTAAATTTCAGGCTTTATTTAACTGCATCGCTTTCAGTTATTTTTCTTTTATTACTACTTGGCTTTTCGAAAGGTATAGGGCAGCATTTTATCAGCAAAGACAAGGTAAGATATGCTTACCCGATTCTAACAGTCGGTATTATTGCCACTCTTTTTGGCTTTAATAAAGCTTACCGGACAACCACTACCACAAATCCTGCTGTTATAGATTCTGCGTTTACACCATTCAAACCCAATGTTATAACTTCTTGGGATACTACCTATTTCTATGTTCAGTCTCATGGTATTCCAACTACGCATGGCATGATGGTTGGTATAAGCAGCAACGGTTGGCAGCAGCAAGTGCCCATACCTCAGTGCTATCTTTTACCTACTAATGCATGGAGCATTCCGTTGAAACCAACAATAGCAACAAACCATATTCCCGTCGACACCATACATTTTACAAGGGGAGCAATAGCAATTGCAGTAAATGGCGTTCCAATATTCAACGAGCATACAAACACCGGTGCTGATGCTTTGGTGGCAGGGCAGCTGGATAATTATGGTGGGCATTGCGGAAGAGCGGATGACTATCACTATCATATTGCACCTCTTCACCTTTATGGGACAACATCGGCCAATTTACCAATTGCTTATGCATTTGATGGCTTTGCTGTATATGGGTCACATGAACCCGATGGCACATCAATGGCAGCTTTAGATACTAACCACGGCCATTTCGGGGTGGGTGGAGTATACCATTACCATGGCACAACAACCTACCCATATATGATAGCTCGTTTTGCGGGACAGGTAACTGAAGATGGTACCCATCAATTAGTTCCTCAGGCGGCAGCAAGCCCGGTGAGAGGAGGCCAAAATCCTCTGCCAGGTGCCTTGATAACAAGTTGCCAACAAGTAGGCACAAATGGGTATAGACTTATATATACTCTAAGTGGAGTGAGCGATACTGTGGCATATAGCTGGACTCCAACAGGTATTTATACATTTGTTTTCAGCTCCCCTGGCTCGGCTCCCAGAGATAGCATATATACAGGGTTCATTCCTTGCTATGTTTTGCCAAATATTGTAAACGAAATTACTAACTTAGGGAACAGGCTTGATATTTATCCAAACCCTACGAATGGTATAATTTCCATAGCGCTGAATACACCGTTTATGGCCGGTGACGTGCAGAGCATTTCAGTTTATAATATTATGGGTCAAACTGTGTTTCATGTGTTCGGATATACCCAAAACATTGACACAAGAAAATGGCCCAAAGGTAGTTACTTAGTGAAAATTCAACTTGCCGGAGAGCAGATAAACAGAAAACTGATCGTTCAATAATTGACAATTACTTTAAGAAGTTTTCCTATGAACAAATATCTGGGGATAATATGCGCTGCGTTGTTTGGCTTCCCGGTTTATGGACAGAGCGTAAGCAAGACTATGAAACATTTGCCTGACTCAGGCGAAACACTTCATTATACCACTACATTCGGGGAAGATGCTGGGTATAGCATTTACACTCCTTTCTTTATAAACAACGGAGATGGCACAGTAACAGACACTGTTACGGGACTTATGTGGCAAAAAAACGATGGTGGTGAGATGACAATACAAAATGCGCAATTATATTGTAATACACTCACTTTAGGTGGTTACACAAACTGGAGACTTCCTAATGCCTATGAAGGTTATAGTATTGTTAATCTTGGACACCTTAATCCTGCACTTGATACCAATTATTTTACCAAAAATAATGCCGAGTACTGGTGGACAAGTGATAGACAGGTGGGTGACACTTCTTTTATTTGGGTGACTAATGCCGGTGGCGGTGTAGGTAACCACCCAATGACTGAAACAATCAGCGCAGGAGGAGTAAAAAGTTTTCATGTAAGGGCAGTACGAAATATTACAACGCCACCTGTTATACCTTCACATTTTACAGATAATGGCGATGGCACTGTCACTGATAACCTGACTTCTTTGACGTGGCAGAAAGTGCTGGTGCAAGATACAATCACCTGGGAGCAGGCCCTGAATTATGCTGACACACTAACATTAGCAGGACATACTGATTGGCGACTACCCAATATAAAGGAACTTCAATCTATCAGCGATTTAACGGTAACCAATCCTGCAATTAATCCGATTTTTACTTTAGGTACTGGCGCTAAATTTTACTGGTCGTCTACCACTCAATTTAATAATGCCCCTGATGCATGGTATCTGAATACTCAATATGGCATCACGACGTACATTACCAAGACAAGCAATCTTTATGCTCTCTGTGTTAGAGGTAATACTTCTACTACCGAAATAAGCGAGATTGCTGCTACCACTTTAGCCTCGAATGCATTCCCAAATCCCGCCCATGGTAGGGTAACTATTAGCTATACTATTTATGATGCAAAAAGTGCAGCGATGACTATTAGAAATGTCATTGGCAAAAAGGTATTTGAACAGAATATTATTGGCTTTAAAGAAGGGGTTAACCAGCTGATATGGGAGGCACATGATATGGCTGAAGGAGTTTACTATTATTCAATTGAGGTTGTAAAAAACGATCTTACAATACAACATGGAAGTGGTAAAATAGCATTAATGAACAGAAATTGAATTCATGGAGTTATCATCTTTTCAGATTGCCCGTGATTATTTTCAATTAGGTTACACACACGTGATACCCTTGGGGTATGACCACATTCTTTTCATTCTTGGTATCTTTCTGCTTAATTCAAATCTCAAATCAGTTATTATTCAGTGTTCGGTATTTACTTTAGCTCATTCTATCACATTAGGATTGACTGCAACAGGATTTATAATGCCAGATTCAAGAATAATAGAACCAATGATTGCCATCTCTATCTTATTTGTAGCAATCGAAAATATTTTTCACAATAAAATAAATGCCTGGCGATTGATAATAATTTTCTTTTTCGGGTTAATACATGGTATGGGGTTTGCAAATGCCATTAAAGATATTGGATTATCTAAAACCTATTTTCTCGGATCTTTATTATTCTTCAACATAGGCGTGGAGTTTGGGCAAATCACAATAATATTAAGTGCTTATCTTTTGATAGCCAAGAGGTTTGGTAAAAAGGAGTGGTATAACAAGCGAATTGTCTATCCTGTTTCAAGCTTAATCGGTTGCATAGCTTTATATTGGACTATTGAGAGAATATTCTTTGTGAGTTAGGAAACAATTTCAAAATAATTTAATAACCTGTTTGGTCGGGTCGATATCGTTGCCTTTTTCCCCTCATTGTATCTTCATGGCGCATGTATGGATTTAAGTTCTGCCTTTGTTATTAGTTTATCATTAGCAGGTAAAAATATAGTACTTCATTGGCATCTGCTATATTCACGTTACAGAAAGACAGGAATATGAACAGCCAGATAATACCAAGTAAACAAGGACAGATTTGTAAGATCATAAACCCATTTCCGGACGAAAACCCAGCAGAAACCTACCTCATAACAGACGACGTATCCGGTTGTGGTGATACACTGCTTTACGTTGTTAGCTTGACAGAGCTACAAAGAAATATTTCAAACCCGACATTAACTCCCCGCAAGGCCATAGCCAAGTCTGAACTTACTGTCGTGGCAGACGACCTGACCAGTTACATAGAATCCTGGAACAAAGGCTAAGCCCGAGAGCATGTCTTCTTATATTGTGATTAAGGTCAAGCCAGCTTGTTGTAAGCCGGTTATACTAAAATCTGATCTGGACATGAAAGGAGTGCTCCGAAACGTGCCAGAAGCCAATTTTTGCTTTATATGGTATGTCAGCTGTAATGCTGACGCCTATTCCCACCTAACGGATAGCCGAAACGCTAAAGCCGTGCTAAAGACCTCAAAATATTTCCCGGTGCCGCTTTTCCCTGCTACCCTTGCTGTGTACTAAATCTAAAACACAGTTATGAACAAGCAAGTAATCGATTTTCTCAAGGAAAATCCTACCAGTAAAAAGGCGGCGATCACCACAGCAACTGGAATCAAAGGTCTTCCACTTTTTAACCTGCTTAAGAAGTTGGTGACCGACGGACAAATCACATCGGCTGGTGAAGGCAACAATGCGACCTACTCACTAAATGAGAGCTACACCGAAGTAGATGGACCTGATGAAAATGCAGGTACTGATGAACAAAACGAGCAGCCAGAACAACCCGGTTCTGAAGTTAAAGAAGAGGTGAAGGAAGAACAACCTGGTCCGATCCTTGATGACGAAGTGAAGAAAGAAGAAACAGTCACCAAAGAAATAACGACTAAGGCAACCACAAACCGTGATAACAGTAAATACACGCTGAACAACAGCAAGGAAACCTATGGTAAGGGTCCATTGGTTCGTGCTATGGTTGCGAAGTATGTTGAAGATCACCCTGACACCACATACAAACAACTAAAGGAAATATTCCCCGATACCCTCATGAAGCGCTTTGGGGTATTTGCCAACGAGACCGAGGCGAAAAAGTTGTCCGGCAGTAAGCCCAGGTATTTCCTTAAACCCGAGCAAATGATAAAAATTAAAGGACAGAAAGAGCCTATCGCCATTTGTAACCAATGGACGGCGGCTTTGATCGAGCCTTTCATCAAAGTGGCTAAGGAACTTGGTTACAAGGTCAAATAGCATCCAAAGTATCTGTGAATTTAAAACGGGGGTCTCCATCAGGCCTCCGTTTTTTGTTTGTATAGTCCAACCAAGATCAACGTTGTTTATTTCTTGTCTAACCGTTCGCCAGCTTGTTATAAGCCGTTTATACTCAAAAAGAGTTTGGAGGCTCCTAACAAGGTCCAAAATGCGCCAGGAGAGCGATTGTTGAGATTTACGCAGCTGTCGTAAAAAAAAGTATCGATGTTGCAAAGAATTGAGTGTGAAATTAGCACCACATGACACCTATAGTCCGTTGGCTTATTCGCGACATTTTAAGACCTTTACAGGGACATGAAGACGGGATACACAAAGACAGAACAGGCATACTTGCAAGTTGTAGGGCAGAAGATCCGAGAAGCCCGTCAGAACCTTGGGCTGTCGCAAGAGAAGTTCGCCCTGTCTGTAAACTCGATAGAACCTACATCAGCGATGTGGACCGTGGGGTAAGAAACATATCACTGTTGAACCTGTGGAAGATAGCCAAGGCACTAAAGGTTCCAATCAATACCCTTCTTTGAATTCATTTCCGCGCGCATCTATTTCGCGCGCGATTTCAGCGCCGGGGGTGTTGGCGCAAAGTTGATTCTTCTCTCCTGCGAATGGTGATTGATAAATCCCATAAAGAATGCGGGCAGTTAGGCTGGCTCTGTGCGCAATTCATTTGAATTCCAGCCAATCCACCGACCTGTTTCCAAGTCAAGCCCGCGCGCTCTCAGTTCCATGCGCGCAAATTCCTGCGCGTCTATCTTCCCGTTGATTATGTCAATGAGTAATTCGGCGCGCGCTCCGTTGAACAGGAAAATGGGGTTCTCTTCGTCAGGTATCAACCCAAGGCTTGCCGCAGCCCTGTAGTGATTTAGTTCTTGGTTTGTCATGACAAGTTGGTTTCGTGTTCAATGCTCGCTGGGTAAAATGCAGACCATATTGCCTTCTCCGTTACCTTCAACCCAAAGGCATGCGATGTCTGGTTCAAAGTCTGTAAAAGCTACACTCTGAGAAATAAGCTGCTTGTCATTCCCATCCGTGCAGGTCACGACTGCTGAGCTACCGGTTCTTTTTAGTGTCCACACCTGGAATGCTTCGTTCTTTGATAACTTCCTTTGATACGAGGCAATTATATCGATCCACCAAAAGCAGGAAAAG
>CAIUZK010000045.1 GCA_903903635.1 uncultured Bacteroidota bacterium | reverse complement strand
TAATGGTTCGTAAAACAACTGAGCACTCAACTATTTTAGAGGGGTCACTTTACCGTGGAAAAGGAGGGTCACTTTGCCGCGGAATGGTGGGGTCACCTTCGCGCGGAATTAGGGGGTCACTATCCGCGTATTATCCATTATTACACAGAGAAGAGTACTTTAAAATATTTCCGCTTCCTGACGAAGCTTTCGATGTAAACGGAAGTGATAAATCTTATGGAGTTATAGCAAAGGTTTATGCCCGTTATTTTAAGTTCAAAGATTTTATTGAACCCATTCATAACCAACTTAACAAAGACGAAAAAAATGACGGTGAAATTATAAGAATTACAAACAGATACCATCGGGACTCTGCCAATAACCGGGAAGAAACGAGAAAGATTACTGATATAATTCCTGAGCAATACAGAGATAAATACAATAAGGTTTTTCAAATTCTTTCTGAGAAAAACCCATTAGCGACGGTTGCAGATAAGCTAAAACTTAATAAAAAAGAAAAGAGTGAATTACTTCGCTTCGATAACGATTTGATCCTTTTTCAAAAGAAATTTGTTATTGATATTAAGGAGGGAGATGTTTATGTAGATGGTTCAATTTGGCGAATACAGACGTTCTTGACATATTTGTTCGCATACATGTACAACATGAATTGGATTGTTCCAATTCAAAACAAATTGAAGGTTACCGATCAATCCATCTGTAAAATGATTGGTAATTCAATTCATCACCATGATTCTATTAATGACCAATTTATTATTGATAGAGGTCAGTTCACCGGAATCAGAAACAATATCAAAAGACAAAAATTACATAATAATTTTTACATTAATTTTATTGAGTTGCTTACAAAGTGCATCTAATGTAATGCTTGCAAGTGTCGTTATAATGCTCCTTTCACAAATGTGAATTCACAACTACTATGTGAATCACATTTGTTTTTTTATACTTTGATGTTGAATTTAGTCCTACTTTTGTAAAGTTACTTTATCAATCTATTGAGGCCTCATAGATAGGTAGAGAAACCGACAGCAAAGGCAGAAAAACAGCTAGTTAAATATTGTAAAATAAAATAACGCAATAGTGCGACTGGGGAATTTTTGTGTCAATTCCAAACAAAGTAAAACATTTTTAACATGTTTAAAAAATCAATTTTGAAGTCCGTAAGTATGGATAATATTCGATATGATCACACATTCATACAAATTTTCAAAACCACAATCAATCCCCGGTATTTTTCTAAAGCAGTCGAGTACTTCAGTCACTACACAAATCCAGTAGGATATGAGCGAAACGGGTATACCTACCTGTTAAGTCATAAGCCATCTATCGATACAGTAATAGAGCTGGAGCATAATGATATGCTCGTAGAAATAATAGACATCCAAGATGTTGACATAGTTCTATTCCTTATTATCTTTTTGAGTAAGGAACATAAAGAACTAAGATGTACTGCCGAGCTGTTGAAAGTAATGTTGGTGTACATATCAACTAGCGAAGGGAAAAAATGGTTTGAGACAGTATCTGAAAGTCAGGACAAAGAGGTTCGGCTGGCAACAATATTAGGTATCAGCTGCCACTCCGTAAAATGCTACCTCAAATTAATACAACCGGGCAACGAAAAGTATCTCGAATTATTGAGCGACTTGACAAATTATAGCCTTAGCAAGGCTTACAATGAATGCCGTGCGGCAGAAAGGCACCCAATAGATCCGGCTGACGAGCAAGCTGGTTCGGGTTCCGGAGAGCGGTCTTCTGGGCCACGAGTAGATGTCGATCCGTCAAATGAAGTTGATCCTGACTTTGATCCGTCTGAGGTTCGCACACCTGCTGAGGATTTCTCCACGGAAGAAGAGAATATTGATGATGGTGACTATCTCGGTTATCTTGAACAGTACAAGCTTACGGACGATTCAACCAAAGAGGCTGACCGGCCAGCAAAGCATTTTGCTCAAAAGGTAATTGTCGTTCTTGACGATGGTTCGCAGTTGGAACTTTTAGGTAGAATAATCTTGGCCGTTGACGGAAACACTATCGATTCTACCGAAAAGTTAAGCAAACAACCTGACGGTAGGTGGGTGCTGCCAAAACATTCGCTCTTGTTATTGACAGTCAGCTCTGAAGTTAGCTCTACTTCCAATTCCTAAGTTACATATTTGATGAGTACCATCTCTTAACCTATAAACCCTATCACTTTTTTTCAAGCAACTAAAATAATTTTAAATGGCACTAAATACAAAAATAGAATGGACCCATCGCACCGCCAACCTGTGGCATGGATGCACAAAAGTGCATGAAGGGTGTAATAACTGCTACGCCGAAGCAATATCAAAACGCTTTGGCCGTGATATATGGGGCATAGATAAATCCAGAAGGCTTATATCGTCAGTGTGGGATGACCTAACTAAGTTCCAGGTACTCGCTGATAAAGTCGATGAGGTTCATCGGGTGTTTGTCGGATCAATGATGGACATTTTTGAGCGACCTATGCCTGTCATCGATTATTTCGGGAACAGGCTTGATATAACTACAGACTGCCTACGGCAGAAATTGTTTCAGAATATCAGTGAGGGGTTATATCCGAATCTGAATTTTCTTCTGCTAACAAAGCGTCCCAGTAATATTAACAAGTTTATTCCAGCGCACTGGAAGCAGGCGCCTCCGGCTAATGTGATGTTCGGTACGTCACCTGTTAATCAATCCACAACAATTACACTTCTAACGCAATTGGCAAAGGTCAAGGGTAAAAGGTTTCTTTCTATAGAACCGCAACTTGAACGACTTACTTTATTGCCATGGCTTGAGGCCGGTATTATTGACTGGGTTATACAGGGCGGAGAAAGTGGGCCACGCAAAAGACCTTTCAATACGGATTGGGCTAGACAATTGAGACGTGAATGCAAAGCTACCGGAACGCCTTTCTTCTTTAAGCAGATTGATAAGGTGCAACCAATACCAGATGACTTGATGGTGCGGGAGTTTTACAAATAACCAATGATAAATGAATCTAAATAATTCCGCTTATAATTAAACTGACGCAACTATGTCTAATGTGTTTAACATAAACTCGATGGTATTCATGCCCGTATTTGAATTACGAGAAGTAATTCGTGAGATTGTTGTTATGGAATTAGAAAAGGTTCCTTACTATAGCCTTGGCAATAAATCTGATGAACACTTGACGCTTGAAGAAGCTGCTATTCACTGTAAAGTATGTACCCGCACATTAATAGCAAGGGTTAAAGAAGGTAAACTTGCTAATGGCGGCACAGGTCGCAAATATCTGTTTAAAAAGAGTGATTTGGATGCATTCGCATTTAAAAAGAAAAAGAAATGAGGCTAAATATGTACATACGAAATCCTCAACGGGAAGGAGGTATTACATCAATCTATTTCACGATAGTATGGTGCAGTAAACGGCTGATTTTACAGGCCGGTGAAAGCATCGATAGATCTGACTGGAACAATAAGAAATTTGAACCAAAACAGAACTCTGATAATGCTCAGTTAATAGGACGTCTATCCAAGTTGGAGCAGAAAATTCGTGATACTTTTGAGAAACTAGAAGATGAACATGGCGTTGATAGCATAACACCCGAGATGCTAAAGAATGCCATTACAAAGAAAAATGTCACAAAGAGCCAGCCGGAGAAGAAGCAGCGTATTCTGATTACAGCGTTCTTTCAGCAATTCATAGACGATACTAAAGCGGGCAAAAGAAAGTCGAACAATAAACTACAAATAAAGGCTGACAGTATAAAATCTTATGGATCAACATTAAGAAGCTTTGAGAAATTTGAACGGTACATTGGTAAAAAGTACTTTTTGAATAATATTTCTCAACAGCTCATTGAAGATTATGAGGATTACCTTTCTAACATACAAGGACTGGCGTTAAATACTAAAAGCACTTACCTGAAAAAGTTCGGTCTTATGATTGACTATGCGATAGAGAATAAATTGATAGACAAGGGTTTGGAGTTAAACTGGAAGGGGATGCTTGGAGCCGAGAACAGCGACAGTATCTATCTTTCTGATAAAGAGATAGAGGACTTAATGAACTATAACAAATTCTCTAACCCCACTTATGAGGTTGTTCGGGACCTATTTGTTGCTGCGTGTAAGACTGGCCTCAGATACTCCGACTTCTCTAAGCTCACTCAGGAGCAAATTCGTAATGGCAACATTTATGTGCTGCAAACTAAGACCAAAGCTAAAGTAACGATACCTATTCACCCGATAGCACAGCGAATTTTTGATAAGTATGCTGCAGGCTTTCCTCAATGTCCTACGAACCAGCCCTTCAACGATTATCTAAAAGAAATAGGCAAGAACATACCTTCTTTAAAGAAACCGTTTCTGAAAAAAATAACGAGAGGTGGGCAGGTCCAGGTAGAAAAATATGAAAAATGGCAGCTCCTGCAAAGCCACAGCGCACGAAGAACCTACTGCACATTAGAGCATATGAAGGGTACGCCGATATTCACTATCATGGCTATATCTGGACACAAGGATGTAAAGGTGTTCAAGAACTATGTTAAGTCAAGTGGGGAGGAAAACGCAGAAATCATGCGTAATGCGTGGCGGGAACGTGGTGAAATCTAAAAATTACATGGCATATAATGCAAAAGACCCCAGAAATGGGGCCTTTTGCGTTAAGTAACCTTGATGAAAAATGCCACAAATTCTGCCACAAATAAAAATAAAGCGTTGCAAATACTTGATTTACAACGCTTTACAACTCTACTTGTGACCCGGATTGGATATAAATTTATTAATCCTGTTTCTGGTAATCTAACCCTATCCTTTGCTGGGCAAGCATTCGGTCATAGCATCAACCTTGTTAATGTGAAGCGAAATGAAGTAAGATCATAAAAGTATGCCTCATTTATGCCTCAAATAACCTTATTACGCTATACCGGGGGATGGACCGATAACCGGTAAATCTCTCTTAAAAGTTGGAAAATAACAGTCGGGGTCAATTTCGGAAAATATCTCCCTTGTGAGAGGATTTACAATATAAAAATCAGCAATATTCTTTAGCAACCCAGGAATGTTTTCCAATGTTGTAACAACGTAGCCGTTACACTTTTCGCCAACTTCTATACCTCCTAAAAATTGGGATTGCTCAAAAGAAGCAATAGTGGTTACTTCAACAACATCTGAATCACCAGTCAATTCACTTTTGCGATAAATGTTATTGGCAATATGTCGCCCAAAATTTATCCAGTCTTTATAAGTGCAGTAAAGGATACAAAAAGTTTGGTCTTTTGACACTATATGAGGGGCTCGTTTGTTCTTTCTCATGGTAATTGAAGTTTATGATACTATAAAGTAAATTTATTTTTACTTAGGCAATGTAAAAGAAACTGAAAGAATAAATTGATGAAATCCTGTACCGTAAATAGTGTATGATAGACTAATTTTAGTGCTTTTCACCAATTTAATACATGAAAAGCATGGAAATCAATGGGATTGTAATTGTCGATCAGGATCTCCTTTCAGAGCTAATAAATAAAGCTGTACACGCAGCGTTAAGAGAGTTTTCTATGGTAAACTCAAATGTGCAAGTAGAAGAATACCTGACAAGAAATGAGGCTGCTTCGCTACTAAAAGTATCTCCAAATACTCTTACCAAATTTGTTAGACAGGGAAAGCTAAAAGCCGGGATTGCCGGAGGCAAATACCTTTTTAAGAAAAGCGAATTAATGAAGTGCGCATTTAAGAGGTAATTTCACTGATTGATTGCTTCATCATTTCGTACTAATTCGTCTTCCAAATTAAATAATTCAATAACGAGTTTATATACTGTTGTACAGGGATTATAATTTGCGAAATTTCTATGCCCATTATGGTTGCCTTCTAGTCTCATCGCATACCTTATTGCCAGTAATCTATCCCCATATTGGCTAAGCAGATTGAACATTTCCTCACTATTTTTTCGATAGGCGAAATCCACTATTCCGGAATTTTTGAAGTAGTTTTCAATTCTTGATGCGTAACTTGCCCTATCTATTCCTGTATCATAATATTCAAAATGCAACAAATACCATAATTCAAATGCCTCATTACTCCATGCGGCTTCAACTGAAATTGTATTTTCACATCTTTGAATAGCGTCATTAAATGCCTCTGGAGTAAAACTATCTTTATCGAAAACAACCCATAACTTATCAACTTTTCGACCAGTTTCAGCCTCCCATTCTTTTTTGAGGTCAACGGATCTTTCAACAAGAGATTCTGTATTATATCCTTCTCCAAGTATTCTGAAATCAACGACCTCTAATACTCCTTTGGGAAGCGATTGTTTCAAGGATTTAAAATAGTTTGGCTCGGTCTTTTCACCTTCACAAACAATTAGAAAGTACTTGAGCTTATATTTTGTTCCTTCCTTTCGATTTGATTCTTTCCTCTCACGTCTTTTTTTAATATGATTAGGTACCTTTATTTTCCTT
>CAIUZK010000044.1 GCA_903903635.1 uncultured Bacteroidota bacterium | reverse complement strand
GTAGCTCAGTTGGTAGAGCATCCCGATTTTTCATCGGGAGGGTCTTGAGTTCGAGTCAAAATAATTTGGTTAATAGTTCTTTTAAAATATTGGTTTCGTAGCTCAGTTGGTAGAGCATCCCGATTTTTCATCGGGAGGGTCTTGAGTTCGAGTCAAAATAATTTGGTTAATAGTTCTTTTAAAATATTGGTTTCGTAGCTCAGTTGGTAGAGCAATACACTTTTAATGTATGGGTCTTGGGTTCGAGTCCCAACGGAGCCACTTTAGTAAATCAAAAAGCTTCCTTTCCAGGAGGCTTTTTTGTTTTTCAGACAACCCTAATCTTTTAAATTTATATTTCGTAGCTCGGTGGATAGGGCATCCCGATTTTTCATCGGGAGGGTCTTGGGTTCGAGTCAAAATAATTTTGGTTAATAGTTCTTGTAAGATATTAGTTAGTAATAGTTTTTTAGAATAAACAAGTAGTTCTTTTTTTATGGTTTCGTAGCTCAGTTGGTAGAGCATCCCGATTTTTCATCGGGAGGGTCTTGGGTGCGAGTCCCAACGGAGCCACTAAAGCCCTCGCGAAAGTGAGGGCTTTTTTTATTGGTCAAATTGGTAGGGCATCCCGATTTTTCATCGGGAGGGTCTTGGGTTCGAGTCCCAACGGAGCCACTAAAGCCCTCGCGAAAGCGGGGGCTTTTTTTATTGGTCAAAATGGTAGGGCATCCCGATTTTTCATCGGGAGGGTCTTGGGTTCAAGTACCATAGGGATCACAAAAGCCTTGCAAGTGCGTTTTTTTTGTTTTAACGAGCATTACAAACGCCCATCCATATCAACTTCGTTACAGACGTGTACGAGTGAGGGCATAATTTTTTGATTGGCATAGCTATACAACCTTCGAACAGCGGGGTAAGGATAAGTAATTCTTATCGAACATTTCATGAAATGGAGAAAAATTTATGCCAATACCTACTCCACTACTATTTTCTCTGTGAGTTTTTGATTTCCTGTTTGTGCCGAGATAAAATAATTGCCAGGTGGTCCATTGAAAGTCATTTGGGCATCGGTATTGGTGGTCGTGGTGAATTCTTTCACTTTTTCGCCGGTGGCGTTTGTAATAGAGATGGTGACGAGTTCATTTGTTATGGATGAAATGCGGATGGTAAATGAACCATGATTAGGATCCGGGAAAAGTTTTATGCCTGCACCCCGATCAATATTATCAATACCAGTAGTATTGTCTTTAAAACTAAAAATAACTCCATATCCGGATGCTCCACCTAAAGCTGTCATCCCATACAATAGGTCTCCCAAAACCGTCAATGAGCTTTGAGAATTTGATCCGGGATTTGGACCACCCATACCTGAGAATTCGACCAGATCTTTGAAAACATTCCCGGAAGGTTTAAAAGAAAAAATAACGCCAATGTCGTGTATCCCTCCTCGCCATGTTGTTCCATACAAAATGCCTCCTGAAAGCGTTAATGAGCCCAAGGGATTTGCTCCCGGACTGGAGCCGCCTGTACCGGTGAAGTTAGCCTCAACCATGTAAACATTCCCAGCGGGATTATAAGAAAAAATAACACCTTTATTGTTTGCCCCTCCCGATCCTGTCAACCCATAAAAAAGGCCTCCCGAAAGCGTCAATGAGCAACTGGGACGTATTCCGCCTGTATCCGTGAAATTAACCAGCGCTGTGTAAACATTTCCAACCGGATCATAGGAAAAAAGAACACCTTTGAAATCTGTGCCTCCACCTGCTGTCAACCCATAGAAAATGCCTCCCGACAGAACTAATGCACCATAGGGATTTGCACCTGGATTTAAACCGCTTGCGCCCGTAAAATTAACTAGATCTGTATAAACATTCCCAACGGGATTATAAGAAAAAATAACCCCAAAGCCGTGCGTGCCACCGATATTTGTCATTCCATAGAAAAGGCCTCCCGACTCCGTTAACGTGCCTCCTGGGTATGCTCCGGTTGAATCTATTAGGTCAACCAGGTCTGTGTAAATATTCCCAACTGGGTTATAGGAAAAAATAACTCCTTTGGCAGATGCTCCTCCGTGTGTTGTTACTCCATAGAAAATGCCTCCTGACAGCGTTAAGGAGCCCCACGGCATTTCTCCTGGATTTGCACCGGTATTACCTGTGAAATTAATCAGGTCGGTATAAATATTTCCAACTGGGTCATAGGAGAAAATAACACCTTTGTTGTTTGTCCCTCCCCCTTGCGTCATGCCATAGAATAGACCTCCAGAAAGCGTCAATGAACCATAAGGAGCTGCTCCTGGATTTACACCGATTGTATCCGTGAAGTTAACCAAAGTTGTGTATTGCGCTTTGGTTAAACCTAACTCCAGGAAGGAAAAGAAAATGGTAAATAAGATGAGGCGCTTCATTGGGAGTAATTTTGGGCAAATTATAAAATAATTGTTGTAAAACAATAGTGATTTTGATGCGTGGTTCTTGTATTCGAGTCACAACGGAGCCACTAAAGCCCTCGCGAAAGCGGGGGCTTTTTTTATTGGTCAAATTGGTAGGGCATCCCGATTTTTCATCGTGAGGGTCTTGGGTTCGAGTCCCAACGGAGCCACTTTAGTAAATCAAAAAGCTTCCTTTCCAGGAGGCTTTTTTGTTTTAATAACCATCAATTCCTTTAGTGCCTGAATTATTCACAAACTTTTTAAAATCAACCTGAAAAACCGGCTGAAAGCCTTATCTACGCTGCATTACAGCAGTTTTTAAAAATAAAGCACATTAGAAATTGATATTTCAAGCATTTTTTGGAGACCAATTGATAACGCTGGTTTTATACAAATTCATAAATAATTCAGTATAGCTCAATGACTGATAAATAATTTGTTAAATTTAAGTTAATGACACCTCCGGCTTTTGCATTTACGAAAACATTCGTAGGTTTACGTACGAATTAATTCGTAGAACAAAATACTAGCCAAAATGACTGCTATAATAAAACCAACAGAGAGCGAACTGGAGATATTGAATATACTATGGGAAAAAGGCCCATGCACTGTTCGCGAGGTGCATGAAGTACTGGAGCAAAACAAAGATGCAGGTTACACCACCACCCTCAAACTCATGCAGATCATGCACGAAAAATCACTACTGCTGAGAGATGCTTCCAGCAAAAGCCATATTTATACTGCCAATGTTTCGCAGCAAAAAACACAGGGCCAATTGGTAAAGAGGATGATCGATAACGTATTCAATGGATCGGCTTCTCAATTGGTTATGCAGGCATTGGGGCATCATCAGACCAACAAAGCTGAACTCGAAGAAATAAAAAAATACCTCGAAGAAATTGAACGCTTGCAGTCAAAATAATAGCCATTGAATTTTACCTGTTTTACTCATTCAAAAATTCCCGAAATACATGAGCGCCATATCCGCCACCACATCATTACTGGCCCACTCGCTGGCATGGGCATTGCTGCATTCGCTTTGGCAGGGGTTACTGCTTTATGTGGCATCATATGTGCTATTTAAAGCCTTGCCCAATCTGGGTGCGAGGATAAAATATTACTTATCCTTCAGTGTCTTTACGGCCCTTTTTATATGGTTTGCCGATACATGGCTGTCGCAATATCAGCAGTTGAAAAATGTAGCTGTATACACTACCATACACGTTATTAATTATACCATCCCCATTACAAATACCATCAAAACTGTTCCCATCAATGCTCCAGCCCCTTCCCTGCTACACTATGCGCTTACGACTTTAAACCAATGTATACCAATTATAATAGCACTCTACCTAGCAGGACTAACATTTATGCTGGCTCGCTTTTTGATGAATATTGTTCAGTTAAAAGCCCTGAGAACACAGGGACTGACCCAGCCAGGGGCACATTTGCTTAGCCTTGTAGAAAACTGGCAAACAAAACTGGCTATAACCCGGTCTATTCAATTATTTATCTCCGATCGAATTAATGTACCCATGATGCTGGGAACCCTGAAGCCGGTTATTTTATTGCCCATAGCCACCATCAACAATCTGAGCACAGAACAGGTTGAAGCCATTTTACTCCACGAACTGGCTCATATCAGGCGCCACGACTACCTGCTTAATATCTTTCAGACCATTGTGGAAACTATACTATTTTTCAATCCATTCGTATGGCTGATGTCCCGCATTATCCGCCGGGAGCGGGAGGAATGCTGCGACGAACTTGTGGTAGCCAATACCACCAATCCGCTGCCCTATGCCGCAGCACTGGCCATACTGGAGCACAACCGCATCAACCCAAACCAGCTTTCGCTGGCCGCAACCGGACACAAAAACCAATTATTAAACCGTATAAAAAGAATCATGACCATGAAAAATAAAAATCCCGGCTACGGCCAACCCGCTATTATTGTGGCAGTTATAATGGCCATTTCCTTATCCATTGCCGTTATAACCATTACGCCATCGCTTGCCCAAAAAGCTAAGGGAAAAAAAGGTGAGCAAACAAAGAAAAACAGTGCCCAACCTATCATATCGGCCGTGAATGCTACTCTGGATAATAATGCGGATACATTGCCAAAGGGCGAATCAAAGTCATCAAGTGCTCATAACGATTCAGCATTGGTCAGGTTTGCCCTGAAAAACGGCACCAGGGTCTGTGCCTGGTTATCAGCCAACCCATTGGACGGAGACGGGATCATTAAAGAATTGACTTATGCCAATATAGGCGAAGCCATAAACTGGAAAGAACTGAAACTTGACCTGCAACAACATATAGCAGGTGCATACAAGCATATTAACGACCCTCGCCTGGCAGGTGAAATAAGTAATGAAATTGATAAAGAAATAGAGAAGCATAAAAAATTCAGAGAACAATTTGTTTCTATCATTGACTCTGTTTACGTAACCTTCAAATTGAACGATGGTTCAGAATATTATGTCAATTTAGCCTGTGACCCTTTTACTAATCCTAAAATAATCAAAGGAATCCACTCAGTATCAATGGGCCACCAAACCGACTGGGATGAATTAAGATCAAAATTTGACCAGGCAATAACTGAAACATATAAAAAGATCATGAGCCCTGAATTGAAAAAAGCAATTGCAACTACCATAGATGAGGAAATAGAATTCATGAAAAATAGTATTCAAAAAGTCAAAAAAAGGGATGATGACGATAAATCATTACTAGCCAATCTGTTTAAAGATGGGTTGATTGATACTGCGGCAACTTACACAGTGCACTACTGCAATGATACACTGATCATCAATAATGTCTTACAATCACAAAACATTGTCGATAAATACAGTAAGTATTTTAATAAAAATTCCTCTGTAACTATGTCTGGTACACCAGATAAGCACTAATTGCACCCCACTAATTAATTATTAAAACCTTCTGAACAGGAAGGTTTTTTCTTTTAATACGCCTGATTTCATAACTTCATAGCTCCAAAAAAGCCCCCCCTATAATGGAAGTCGATAAAAACGAGGCCACGCTGCTGCACAGGGCATTGAATGAGTGGGAACACAATGGCAGCATTACCGGTGAGCAGGCCGATGAATTAAAAAAGAACATTACCATCAGGCAAAACGACCGCCAGCAAATTGCTCAATACTTTTTCTTCATTGCATTATTTTGTACCCTGCTCGCCTTTGGCGCCATCTTCCTTAGCGAGAAGCTGCTGGAGAAGATAAAAGCCTATTTCTCGTGGAGCAATATGGTGATCACTCTTATTACTGCAGGCCTGTCCTTACTTTGGTTCTGGTATATAGGCCGCAAGCGAAAACAGATCAGCAATTCGGCTTATGAAGTGTACATGGCGTTAGGTTGTTTATCGGCGCTCACCTCGCTGGTGTACCTTTGCAAGGAGTTGGGCATTGACAAGACCTATACCGCATTCCTCTCCTTGGCCCTTCCGGTTCTGCTCATAATATCTGTGCTGCTGCGCTCAAGAGCCATCTGGATAGCTGTAATATTTACCCTGGTAGCCTGGTATGGCTCCTATACCACGTGGCAAAGTGCCGACAACCTTTTTATGGGCATGAATTATGCGGTGCGCTATACGCTGCTCGGGCTCCTGCTACTGGGTTTTTCATTTGCACAGACCTATTTCAGGCCGTTTAAGTTTACCCGGCACATAACCTACGTAGCAGGAATGCTGCTTTTCTTTGCCGGATTATGGGCTGTATCCATTTTTGGCAATTACAATTCGCTGGCACAATGGCACCAGGTAAGACAGGTACATGTGCTGGCTTACTCTATTGTGTTTGGACTTGCAGCGGCAGCCAGTTTTTACCTGGGCATACGCTACAAAGACGAACTGGCCCGCGATTTCGGGGTGCTCTTCCTCCTCATCAATCTCTACACCCGCTACTTCGAGTATTTCTGGGATTCTATGAACAAGGGCATTTTCTTCCTTATACTCGCCGTTACTTTTGGCTTTGTGGGGTGGTTCCTCGAAAGGAGAGGTAAAGCCCCTCGCAACAAACCCCAAACTCCTATTTGAGGAATTGCACACTGCGCAAGAAATATTTTATTGCAAAATTTTTTATTGATAATCAAGCAACTAACTCCAAATAATTGCGCATTTGCGGGTTAAATGTGCAATTTCTGTGTGCAACTTGAAGTATTATAAAACACATAATAATATTATCTATTTTCAAAGAATTGCACACTGTGCAAAAAATATTTTGTTGCACAGTTTTTTATTGATAATCAAGCAACTAACTCCAAATATTTGCACATTTGCGGGTTAAGTGTGCAATTTCTGTGTGCAACTTGCAACATTACTAAACACACAATAACATTATATATTTTCAAGGAATTGCACACTGTGCAAAAAATATTTTGTTGCACAGTTTTTTATTGAGAATCAAGCATTTAAATACGAATAATTGCGCATTTTGGTGAGGAGTGTGCAATTTTGTGTGCAAAGGCAATATATGTGAATCTGTAGTTTGTATTTTGGAATTTGCTGTTTCATGATAAGATCATTTGGTATTTAATGATAAATTGCGGCACAAAGATAAACCGAACAATTGGTATTTCCAAATAAAATGGAAATCATTTAACTTATTTAGGAAAGCACTCTATTTATAATTCTCCTTTGAAAGCGGCCGAAAGCAAGCTGGCCTTTAGGGCTTTGAGGTGTTTTAGTTTTGCCGTGTATTGCTCCTGCAGTGCCTGCTGCTACTCAGATAATTTGTTTAAATGTTCGACTATACTTTGTTGAGTAGATAACTCATTCGGATATGAAATTTCAAATTTTTCAAGCATTGATTTAGTAATTGCCTCTCTTGTTGCCCCTCCTCCTGAATCAGATAGTAATTTATTCTTAATTTCAGGCGAGATGAAATAGTAATGTGCAAATTCTACATTTATAATATTTTTTTGAAACGTAAAATTGAAACGTGTTGATTCAGTCTAGCTGGTTTTTGTAAACAAAACGTTGGCAACACATTCCATAAAATATATTTTACAATAATTATTTTTATTGCAGGGTTTTTATTTCCATACCAATAACATATCTTTGTTTTAGCAGAAATATAATTGATACCATGAAAAACAACGATAAAGATTTCTTAAGGGAAGTAGGCGAAAAATTAGCCGCACGGCGCAAGCAAATCAACATGAAAGAAGAAACGCTGGCAAATACAACCGGTCTCTCTCAGCCAACTATCAGCAAAATTGAATGCGGCAGGAATGAAGGAGTAAAATTAACTACAATCCGCAAAATGATGGGCGGGCTAAAGATGAACTGGAACGAATTACCCCCCCCCATTACATGATACTTAATAATACTGCGTGCCTTTAATATTCGCAACAGTAATAATTTATTACCACCACGAATAAAATTGCCCGCTTTGTAATAAAATGTATAAAGAATACTGCCGAAATTTATAGCGCAATATTTTGTACAAGTGCACGTGTGCAACATTTGTGGCGGATTCCGAAAAGCCATCAGAGTAGGAGTAAATTTTTAAATCACAAAACCAATGAAAAAGATTCTATTTATGGCAGCAATGCTTCTATTTGTAAAAAATGCAAATGCCCAATCTGCATTGCTCACTATACATAATAATAACCAGAATTGCTGGGTATATGTAAATGTTTATGCAATGGATTTAAATCTAGCAAACCCAGTTTGTGGCATTCGTACACAAACTATTATTTTACCACCCAGTACTTCCTATGGACCTTATAATCCAGTCTCAGTAATGTCAGCTATCCCAGGCCCTGGTTTTATAACCATGTCACCTCCATTCTCAATAGCTGCACTTAATGCGGATTTGACCTCTCTAGTGTCATGTCACTCATAAATTGACGGATAAAGTCTCAAAAGTTTTATCCTGGCATCATCGCAAGTAAATTGCCAATTGATTTTGGCTTCCCTGTTGTTCCTATGATTTTGCCATGCATCTGTTTCATTCTTCATTATTTCAATATCACCTATCCTGCGATTTAAGCATTGACCCATTAGCACATTTAGTTCTATTTCTGCCATATTTAGCCAACTACCATGTTTGGGGGTATAGACAAACTCAAATCTGTCGCATATT
>CAIUZK010000043.1 GCA_903903635.1 uncultured Bacteroidota bacterium | reverse complement strand
CAGGAAAATAGAAGGATATGAACTGTTTTTCCTGATTGATGAAATAAATCACTTACCAAAATAAGAATGAATGGGCATAGATTATTACAAATTTAAATGCCGCAATTAGTTACCAAATCAATTATTTCCCCATCCAAAGTGCCCCACCCACACTATCGCGAGAAGCTCCGGTAACACTGCTCAGCACATTCACTTCTTCGCGCCACCTCAATGTTCCGATCAGCGCCATTACCAATGCTTCCTTAAAGGCAATAACATCCGGCTCCGGCACAACCACTTTAATATTCAGGGGGGTAAGTGTATGTTCCAGCATCATGATCAGAAAACTATTTAAAGCACCGCCACCGGTAACCAGCATGGCAGCCTGATCTTTGCCATGCGGATACAATTTTACTGCAGCAGCAACCTGCTCGGCTATATGGCAACATACCGTATGCAACAGATCATAATTGTTATGGCTGCTCTCATAGAGTTTCGGAAAAACTATTTCTATGGCGGCTTCATTGCTCAATGATTTCGGGGCCGGCAGCTTGTAGTATTTATCATCATCCAGTTCATCCAGGATGTCGGCCAGCAGGCTGCCGTGTGCAGCCATGGTTCCGCCATCATCATAAGGTTTACCCTCACGCTGAGCCAGTGCGTTAAGCACCTGGTTGGCAGGGCAAACATCGAATGCCACAGCGGACTGCTGTATGGTTATATTGGCAATACCACCAATATTGAGCAGGTAATCATAACCACCAAAAAGCAGCCTGTCTCCTATGGGTACTATAGGTGCGCCCTGGCCACCCAGAGCCACATCCATAGCCCTGAGATCGTTTATTACCGGCAAACCGGTAACCGCAGCAATAGCAGCACCATCGCCTATCTGGCAGGTGGTTTTATGTTCGGGTTCGTGAAATACGGTATGCCCGTGGGAGGCTATAAAATGTACATGGTGGCCTAAGTTATTGCGCGAGATAAAATGGTTGACCCGCTCACCCAGATAATGGCCATAACGGGTGTGCAACTTAAGAAACTCACCCATTCTCAGGTCAGCGGCATGCTTCAGGTCATTAACCCACTTGTCAGTATATGGCATGCAATCGGTATTCAGAATTTTGTAGCTCCACTGCCCTCTTACCTCTTCCAGTTGCACATGGGCTATATCCAACCCATCGAGCGAGCTACCTGACATCAGGCCTATAACTTTGTACACCATAATGTAAAAATAGGTATTTGGATTTGAAAATGAGGCAATTATGAGGTTAAGCACAGAAAAGGATTATACAAAATCCTTCCATTCACTTTCCATCCACTCCTTCATTTTATAATCTGTAAAATCGATCTTAATAGGTACTATTGATGCATAACCTTCCTTCAGGGCATCCACATCGGTACCGGGAAGTTCATCCATATTTATAAACTTGCCGGTCATCCAGTAATAATCTTTTCCCCTGGGGTCAATTCTATGGTCAAATTCCTCGGCCCACTTGGAATAGGCCTGCCGGCAAATTTTCATTCCTTTAAATTCGGCAGCCTGCAACCTGGGTACATTTACATTCAGCAGAATATGCTCAGGCATTGGTTTAGCCAGCATGCGCGTTGCCAGCTCAAATGCAATTGTCTTAGCCACATTAAAATCCGCATCGTATTTAAAATCGAGCAAGGAGAAACCAATGGAAGGTACACCTTCGATAGCCGCTTCCATAGCAGCGCTCATTGTTCCCGAATAGATCACATTGATGGAATGATTGGCGCCATGGTTAATGCCGCTGAGGCAGAGATCCGGTTTGCGGTGCAGTATTTTATCACGGGCCAGTTTTACACAATCGGCGGGTGTGCCACTGCATTGCCATGAATCCACACCTTCAAATACTTCAACTTTATCAAGACGAAGCGGATCGCCTATAGTGATGGCGTGTCCCATGCCACTTTGCGGACTATCGGGCGCAACAACAATTATTTGCCCCAATTCCCTTACCGACTCCACCAGCGCCCTTATACCCGGTGCATTTATCCCGTCATCGTTTGTTATTAATATAACCGGCCTATCCTTTTGCATGCGCAAATATAACAACACCTCCCAAAAGGGAGGTGCTATAATATTATGAATGATTTAAAACGGATGGAAATTACCCATGCATTATTCCACTACGGGTATAAATGGCATTGCCATCAATACTTTCCCATTCATGCTGCGCAGATCCTGAATTTTCTGGTACCAGTTGTACGACTGGTCGCCCATTTCCTGCTTCAGGGCAGTCTTAACCGCAATACTTGCCGATGTATTCACACCCAGTTTCTTAAGCAGCGCATTAAGTTTATCGATAGGCTCAGGGTAGGTTACTACTTTATACTCTTTCAGGTTGGCGAGAGTTGCGGCACAGGCAATAGCCCTGTCCAGACCGCCCATAGCATCCACCAGGCCTATACCCATTGCATCAGTACCGGTGTATACACGTCCCTGAGAAATGCTATCTACATTAGCAGCTTTCAGATGTCTGCCGGTAGCAACATGGTTCTTGAACAACGTGTAAACTGTATCAATTGAGTTCTGCATTCTCCTTCCTTCCTCTGCCGTCATAGGGCGGGTGTTGGTAGGGAAATCGGCATATGGCGCGTTCTTAACCTCATCGAACACAATACCCAGCTTATTTTTAGCCAGCTTATCCATGCTGAACATCATGCCAAATACACCTATACTACCCGTAATGGTATTGGGTAATGCAAAAATACTATCGGCCAAAGATGAAATATAGTAACCGCCGGAGGCTGCATAATCGCCCATAGATACTATCAGGTGCTTCTTTTTCTTGAGTAATTCGAGTTCACGCAAAATAACTTCGGAAGCCAATGCACTGCCACCCGGCGAATTAACACGCAACACAACCACCTTGATAGCTGTGTCTTTAGCCACTTTTCTTATTTCATCACAAAAAGTCTTTGAAGCGATCTGATACTCATCTGTGCTTTCGCCATCCTTGATCTCGCCTTCAGCCATCAGCACAGCTATACGCTTGCTGCTGTATTTGCTATCATTTTTGTGCGATGCAACATATTCGCCGATGGAAATATATTTCAAATCATCGGTTTCTTTTTTGCCGGTTTTTGACTTCATGCGGTTTTCCACTTCATCCCAGTAATTAAGGCCGGCAACCAATTTGTACTTTAAAGCATCGGCCGGGAACTGAATTGATCCGTTTACCGCCCACTGGTTAACCGTAGCATTATCGGTATGCGTATATTCACTTGTAGCAGAGAGAAACTCATTCCAAAGTCCACCCTGGTAAGCCATGATCTGCATCCTGTTGGGCTCGCTGATCTTATCGGCTCTGAAAGGCTCGGTAGCGCTTTTGAATTTGCCGGCATAATAAATTTCAGGCTGTAACTCCAGTTTTTCGAGTGTACCCTTGAAGAATGGCATTACGGTTGCAAATCCTTTCAGCTCCATGCCACCGGCCGGATTGAGATAAATGCTATCGGCGACTGAAGCCAGGAAGTAGGCTCCCTGCGAAATATCTTCACCATAAGCATAAATGAACTTATTGGATTTTTTGAAATCCTTAAGCGCATTCCTGAGTTCCTGCATGGTAGACCATCCGCTGCCTGAAGAACTCAGTTTTAAAAGGATGCCTTTTACATTATCATCCTTTTTCGCGTGTTCCAAAGCGCGCATGATATCATACAGGCCTGCTTCAACGCCCGAGCCAGAACTCTCGCTGAGCATGGCAAAAGGATTAGTTGATCCCTGTTCGTGTATTTTTTTGGATACATCGATCACGAGCACATTACCGCTTTTCTTTTTGGATTCCTTATCGGCAAAGGCAGTTCCAATGGCAGCAATACCCGCAATGAAAATACCAAACATTACCACCCCGGCGATAACCATAGCCAGCAGTGAAGCAAAAAACATCTTAAAAAACTCTCTCATAAAATTTCCTTTTATTTATTTGCAAATATACATCTGGCTTTTTTAATTGGTTGGGTGATAATGAGGGTATTTTTTCAGGCTGTATTAAATTACCATGAACTAACCGGATATTATTACAGTCCATATGCATTATGTGGGTGCGAAGACCTTTTAATACCCATAATTCAGATATTACGCTTGTATAATAGTCGTATGGTTCATTTGAATTACAGGCTACCGCTTTTTTATACCTAAAATCAATTATACTTCAAGCGGCATAGTTTAGTGCATTTTGTGTATCAAAGAACTGGAACTTTAGGCTAAGCAGACTTTTAATATCGTCTTTATATTTTTGATTTATCGTTGTCTGAAAGAAGGTGGTTATGGCTTGATGGAATTTG
>CAIUZK010000042.1 GCA_903903635.1 uncultured Bacteroidota bacterium | reverse complement strand
TCGCAAGGGTCAGTAAGGATTATTTTTTTGCTATAAGCCCCAAGTGCTCTAAGTCCGGGCATATAAGCTCCGGCAATATCTGGCGTTGCGGCTATGGCACTTTCTATTACAGTCATCATGTTGGGCTAAATTAAATTATAGTTCGTCCGGGCCATATTTTGCAACTATTTCACCGGCTTTTGAAGCAAAGGAAGATAGCCCGCCCCATTCTGCTACCAGAGGATCTTCGCTACCTGCATCGAGGCTGGATATATCCTTCACAAAAACTCCATCTTCCTGTTTATCGAAATAATATGTACGCACTGATTTTTGCAGTATGCCCTTGAATAAGTTTTCAGTTTGTTCATTACGGTTAATATCAAAGAGTTCATACAAAACTTCGTCTTTTACTTTGCCCTTTTGCAGAAATTGGAAGGCCCAGGCAAATTCGAGAAATAATGGGGAGTGGGTAGATATAAGAACCTTATAACCCTTCTCTACAAGTTTTAGCAACGACACTATTACTTGCTTTATAGCGGCAGGGTGCAAGCCCATTTCCGGTTCTTCTACAATAGCAATTTTTACTTTATCAAAAGGTGGTTTTGGATGAAACAGAATATTCATTCCCAGCAACAAAGGCATAAATTCTTTCTGGCCAGCAGACCAACCTGCAAACGGAATATTTGCTTTGTTCAAATTCAAAACAAATGTTTTTCTTTGATTGATTATGTCTACACTGAGTTTACCATTATAATATACTGCTTTTTGCAAAGATTCATCGTCTCCTTTGTCCTTCTCTCCTAATAGTGTTGCCTGAGCGCGTTCCATTGCTGAAATCAGGGCATCACTGAAGCCTCTCACAATGTAAGGCTCATAAGGAAGATCGCTGAACGGACGCAACCAGCCATTTTGTAATGCTACCACACGCTGGGCCGGTATATAAAAAACATTCTGGTGGTGGCCCCGCTCTGTGTTCAGCAAAGATTCGGGATGCATTACCTTATTGTCTACTGAAATGGAAGTGTTTTCTGTCCATATCTGTTCCATGCCCTCCCCTAAAAATAGTTTCAAAAATCCAGGCATATCTTTCCATACATATCCAGAACTCTCCAGCCGCATGCAAATAATACTTACATCTGCCATAAGCTTCACCATTTGCAGAAAAATGCTCTTCCCGCTCGCTTGTGGCCCTACAAGAATAGTTAGGTCACCAAAAGTAATGTCAGCTTCTGTTATCGGACCTAAATTTTGAATGCTAATTTTTTTCATAATAGTGGCTATTACTTGCCAAAGATAATGCTTAAACCAATTTCCCTTCAAATGCCTGCTTCAATATGCTCTGCCTAAGTGCCTCCGCTTCTTTCAGTGCATTGGTTATTGTTTCCTCTATTTTATCACATATACTTAAGCGGCTTTCGATTTCTTGAACGATTAGTTGTTGTTCGGAAAAAGGAATTATGGGAAGCGGGATGGTCTTTACTCTTTCCTTATTCAAGGCCTTTTGATTATTGCCTGATCCTATTCTCCTATTTTCTTCATACTTTAAAAAAAATAAGTAATATAACAGTTCTGATAAATAAACTCCATCAGGAATGCGAATGGCCGCAGTATTTTGATTGTGGGAGGCTTCAATGTTTAAAACAGCCGCTTGCCCACGAGTTTTCCCTTCACCAATCATGGCAAGGATTACCGTGCCCTTTGGATGTACTTTGCAAGAGGAATTTTTCAATCCTTCTTCTGATATTTTTTCCTTTGTGAATTTTATTCTGCAAAATGCCACTTCGCCACTACTAACCCAATTGATATTTCCATTCCAGTAGTTGTTATTTTTCCGACTAGGAGTAGAACTAACAAACACTTCCAAAATTTCACCGATAGTGCCTATTCGCCATCCCTCCGGCAACTCCCCATCCTTGACATTATTATTAGTAAGCCTTCCCTCAAAAGCCCACTTCAATACTGCTTGCCGATAAACTTTCAGCTGATGCTGTATCGTTTTGAGGCTTTCTATCCCGTTATCGAGTTTGCTGAAAAGTTCTTCGAGTTTGGAGACGATGGCTTGTTGTTGCTGTTTGCCCGGAAGCGGTATGTGAAGATTCTTAAGAATGGTTTGACTGATATTGGGCTGCGCTCCGCCTATACCGGCATTAATTAAATCTCGGCGCTTATGGTATAAAAACCAATAAAGATATTGTATGTCATGTTCATCATTTTCAAAGATGCCACACACGGCCTGATTGGTAGCCGCGTCAATTCCTAGCTTTGCAAGCTTACCTATTGTTGCGCCATATAAAGCAATTAACAAAGTGCCTTTGGGAAATACTTTAGCACTTGAATTCTTTATTGCTTCTTCCGTAATTTTTTCTTCTGTATCGAGAATAATATTTGATTCTAACTCGCCCGATTTTACCCAAGGGATACTGCCATTATAAAACTCAGGATTGCGTCGGCTAGGAGTGCCGCCGCTGGTTGTATTATAGATGTCGCCGAGTCTGAAAACTTTCATCTCTATCTTATTTTTGAATTTCAAACCTTATCATGAATTAAATAATTTCCCACTTCCTTTATTTCCATTTGCCCAAATTTTGTTGAAGTAGAAATCTAACTCTTTATGCACCTCTTCATATTCGCTAGCTTGCAACAACGCCTTTTTCTCTTCCAAAACAATTGTTGTATAACCGAAGTCAATATTGAATGTATTTTCCAGCCCGAGTATCATTTGTGATCCTTTGGGTTGATGGTTATAAATAAAATGAAGCATTTTATCTATATTCTCTGAATCTTGCGCCTGTTGGTTTGGAGAGTCAATGATAATGGGACAGAATGCACTGGTTGAGTAAGTCTTGACGATATTTAAAATGCTGAAGTAATAAGCAGTTAATGACCGCGGCAAAACGCTGCCCGTATTAGAGATGTTACGCAAAAAATCTTTATAATAATCCTCATTCAATGAAACACCTAGCTCCTTGAGGTAGAGATACATATAGTCTCTGTACTCTTTATAAATTGCTTCTTTCTTTTTTTTATTATTAAAAGACTTAAGTTTTTCATTAAGAGTTTTGCGTTCACCCTCTTGCTCAAGAATCGAACCTTGAAGCGATTCTATACTTTCTGTAAATACGATTTTAAGTTCTTTTTTTGCCTCACTCTCTATGACGTCTCTCAATTTTACTTCACCTTTTTTTCGCTCCAGAATTTCTTCCAATCTTAATAGCTCTTGGCTTTTTATGCTTAATGATTTATTTTCCTTATCGATTCTATCTGATATATCGTTTAAGTCTCTAGCCAGCCTGTTAGCCAGCGAGGAAAATAGGTCTTCATCCCTTGCACCCACTGCCACAGCACCTAACAGGTCTTTGAGAGCCACACCGGGCTTTTTCTCCAGCGGTCGGCTATCGGTTTTAAGGCTTTTAGTTACACCTACGGCATCCACTATTACAAAATGGTCTTTTGTATATTTAGCGGTTTTAGATACCCGGTTAAGATCATCAATAGATATTGTGCGTGTACCCCTGCCTTTCATCTGCTCAAAGTAGTTGCGGCTCTTCACATCACGCATAAACAACAGGCACTCCAGCGGCTTTACATCAGTTCCTGTAGCTATCATATCCACCGTTACTGCTATTCGGGGGCTATAATCATTTCTGAATTGAGCTAATACAGATTTAGGGTCTTCTTCTGCCTTGTAAGTTATCTTCTTGCAAAACTTGTTTTCCTCAGCAAACTCTTCCCGCACAATATTGATAATGTCATCAGCATGGCTGTCGGTCTTGGCAAATATGAGCGTCTTAGGCACTTCAAATGTGCCATCCTCATTATACCTGTCGGGGAACATACCGGGCAGGTTGTCTTTAAAACTGCGTATTACGGTGCGTATCTGGCTTGGGTTTACTATATCATCATCCAGCCGCTTTGCACTATACGTTATGTCTTCGTCCAGTTGTTCCCAAAATTTTCGCCGTGTCAGCCGCTCCCGTTTATCTATATATTCACCAAATTTTATTTCTGCTCCGTTCTTTGTTATCTCTGTCTCAATGGTAAATACATTGTAGGGTACAAGCACACCATCTATCACCGCCTTTTCAAATCCATAATCGCTCACAACATTCTGATTAAAGAAGCCAAATGTCCGGTTATCAGGGGTAGCCGTTAGCCCTATTAAAAAGCTATCGAAGTATTCGAGTACTTGTTTCCACAGGTTGTAAATGCTGCGGTGGCATTCATCTATCACCACAAAATCAAAGAATGCTATTGGCAACTTTGCGTTGTACTCTATGGGCGGCACTTCTTTTGGCTGCCATTTTTCATTCGGGTTTTGTTCTTCGGCACTTTCTTCCAGTTCCGTTCCTTTCAATACGGAATACAAGCGTTGTATGGTGCTGATATAAACCTGGTTGTCGGTGGGTATAAAACTGCTTTTAAGCCTATGAACGCCATATAGCTCCGTAAATTTCCGGTTATCGTCATTGGGCAGGTAGGCATTAAACTCTTGCTCTGCCTGTTCTCCCAGGTTTTTGGTATCAACTAAAACCAGTACCCGCTTTGCTCCGGCATATTTCAGCAGGCGGTAAATAAATGTAATCGCAGTAAATGTCTTTCCCGATCCAGTAGCCATTTGTATAAGCGCACGGGGACGGTTTTCCTTAAATGAATGCTCCAGGTTATTTATAGCCAATATCTGGCAGTCACGTAGTCCATAAGTAGGAAGCACAGGCAAACTGAGCAATCCTTTGCGAAGTGTATCAGCCTTTTTTACCCATTCCTGCAATATTTGAGGCGTGTGAAAGCTGAATACGGGCCGGGCTCTAGGCTTCGGGTCTCGGTAATCTGTAAAGCGGGTGACTTCACCGGTGCTTTCATACACAAACGGCAAGGGATCGTTATTCAGGTACTTTAGTTTGCTGGTAGCGTATTCAAGGCTTTGCTCCTCTACAGTAGTTAGCTGTATGCCTTTGTTCTTTTCCTTCGCTTCTATTATACCCACCGGTTTTTTATCAACAAACAGCACATAGTCAGCAGGCCCGGTGGTTGTCTGATATTCCCTTACTGCTACACCTACGCCAGCCGATAGATTTATGCTTGTTTTACCCTGCACAAGCCACCCGCAGGCAGTAAGCTGCCTGTCTATTTCATCGCGTGCTATTTGTTCTGGGTTTTGATTCATGAATAGGTGGGTGCAAAGTACAAATAAACTTGAATGGTTATATATTTTCAGCTACCACAAAATAAAAAACTGCCAACATTTCCTGACAGCAGCCATGAGCGATATGCCTCTTTGACAATGCGGAAAAAAATATTCGACCGCACTATTTGAGAATGTTTGAACGAATTTAAAGATAATTAGAATAGCATTAGATTTCAATTTTGAGCAAAAATGTCAGTTTTTCTGGTGTGCCAATTGCAGTATACATAGTATGGAAAAACGGGGAAATTTTATATTAAGCATTAAATGTATGAAAGACTTTAGGTTCAACCTGCCATTTTTTAGTTCAGGTTGATTACACAAAATGACATTGTTTGACATAACTCAACAATGTTCAGCATAACCCGGCACAACACTGATTAAACCTGTAAAGTGCCTTTTGGGGTGCATGTATTTTTGTGCCTTTTTTTAAACCGGAAAAGAAGGAAAGACAAATAGATTAACAATTTTAAAAACCAGAAAAACGAAAATTTATGAATGTAAATGTTACTTTAAAAAGTATCCAGTTTTGGATAAAGCCAACAGCAATTATGCAATTTGCTGATGTTCTCGAAAAATCAGAGCTCCCCAATTGTATTGTTGGAACTGACAATGGCGCAATAGTAGTTGAAGTGGATTATGATCCAGCAGATAAAGAAGACGTGCGACATATTTCCGGTTTACAGAAGTCTGAAATGATGCTACACTATGAAAATGTCGACTGATGTTTAACGATTGATCATTGCCTGAATATGCACAATACCACAACAATGTGTTATTAGGTTTATAGCAAGAGACAAAAAAGAAGAAATATAAAATAAGGACTAAAAAAAAGGACTATGAATAATCAGGAGAACATAAATTTGGATATTGTAAATGCCGGTGAATGGTTGCGAACTTTTGAAGGTTGCGAACATTATACTGATGAACAGGCAGTGAAAATTGTACAAACCCTTGATAAACTTGCCGAAATACTTTTCACTTTTACTTGTGAACAAAACGGCACAATTATTGATAATCAATTAGTTATAACGGCAAATAAAGAAAAAGAATTAAATTTAGCAGCATGAGCAATCTTGATAATTTTCAGAAATGGGCAAGAACATCCTCAACGCCTATCGTAGCAAATTTAAAACAGGCAGTGGTTTATACCCGTGTTTCATCAAAAGAACAGGCCGATAAAAATCTTAGCCTGGATTTTCAGAAAAAAACTATTGTGGAATACGCTAAGAAAAGCGGCACAGAAATCTTATCATATTTCGGTGGGACCTATGAAAGTGCAAAGACGGATGGACGTAAAGAATTCCAGCGGATGCTTGAGTTCATCAGGAAAAACAAAGGCAGGGTAAGCCATATTCTTGTATATACTCTTGACAGGTTTAGTAGAACCGGCGGTGCAGCAATCAAGATAGCACAAGATTTAAGGGATAAGCACGGCGTTACCGTATTCGCGGTTACACAACCAACTGATACAACAAATGTAAGCGGCGTATTCCAGCAGAACATTCAATTCCTTTTCAGCGAATTTGATAACCAGCTTCGCAAGCAAAGGGCAGTTGCCGGAATGAAAGAGAAGTTTGAGAAGGGTATATGGTGCTTAAAACCACCAATGGGTTATGATGTTACAAGACTGAATGGTGAACGTAAAATTGTTATCAATAAGGTAGGGCAGCAATTGCGTAAGGCTTTTAAATGGAAACTGGAAGGCTTGAAGAATGATGAAATAATAGGCAAGCTACGAGCATTGGGAGTTACCATCTACAAACAAAAGCTATCAATGATCTTTTCCAATCCATTTTATTGCGGTGTAATAGTGAACAAAATGCTGAATGGGAAACTGATTAAGGGCAATCATCCGGCTTTAATCTCAGAAGAGGACTTTTTAGAGGTAAACAATATCCGGCAGTCTGCTAATAAATATGGTGTTACTCATCAGAAAGAAATTGAACCTTTGCCTTTGAAAGTTTTCATGAAATGCGAGGAATGCGGCAATAGCTATACCGGCTATATTGTGAAAAAGAAGAACATCTACTATTACAAATGCAGAACTATTGGTTGTAAATGCAATCAAAACGCCAAAGATGTTAATGGCAACTTTGTGGACTTCCTACAGAAATATGAGATAGCTCCCGAAATAATCGCACCGTTCTTAAACAAAATGTCTGGTGCATTTGAGAAGCTAAACCATACGTCTAAAGAACAATTAACCGAGCTAAAATCGAATTTATCTGAAGTTCAAAAGAAGATAGATAAGTTGGAAGAAAAATACTTTATAACGGAGGAAATGAGCGAGGAAACGTACAGAAAACTGATGAGCAAATACAGCGAAGAAAAGGCAACAATAGCCTCGTCTTTAGAAACTTGCAACAATGACAGTTCGAACTATAATCAATACCTGTCAAATGCGTTATCGTTTTCCCGGAGATTCGCTACAGTGTGGGCTTCCGGCAGTATCCCGCTCAAAGAAAAGTTGCAAAAAACCGTATTTCCTGAAGGAGTTGCCTATAATCGCAAAAATGAGGCATTTCGAACTCAAAATGTAAATATGGTATTCCGCTCAATTGCAGACTTGAACAGCATTCCAGCCGATAATAAAGAAGGACAGCTCAACAAAATTGTTGAGCTGTCCAGTCAAGTCGGGGAGACAGTATCTGATTTTTATAACAAATAACACAGTATTTTTAACACAAATTCGTAGTGTGTTCTAAATATTTTACATTATGAAAAACAGAGAAAATAATGTAACACAAAACGAATAATAAATATGCGCAATGTTATGCATACCTGCCTAAATCCTGCCTAAAATTATTTTTCATAATTGCCTAAAAATCCACCCGAAAATAGCTTTATTTGCAACAATGAAAAAGGCAACTTTCAAAGAGGCTATTATACAAAATAATAATGGAACTATAGTCCTCTATTATTTCAATAAAACAAAGGTTCGTTTCAACATTGGCGTGACAATAAGCCCCAATAAAACACGGGCTGGTAAATGGGATGAATGGGATGAGAATAAACAAACAATAAACGCAAAAACAGAGAACTACCATCAAAAAATAAGCAGAATCAATAAATGGTTGGAAATCGCAAACAATTACCTTCGGGAAAAATACAAGGAAGGATATATTGTTACTGGTGACGAGCTTAGCG
>CAIUZK010000041.1 GCA_903903635.1 uncultured Bacteroidota bacterium | reverse complement strand
TTGATATTTTTATCCACATTTTAAAATGTGTGTTTTAGTAAGCTTCTCGCTGCCCATAGTAACGTTTGTCTTGCAAAATATATTTACCTATTTTCGTCACTATCTACTATTTTTACGTTATAGAAAGACAAGACAATGGACAACCAGACGATACCAAGCAAACAGGGGCAGATTGTAAAGCTCACCAACCCGATGCCGCACGAAAACTCGGCAGAGACGTACCTTATCCTTGAAGACCTCACCTCTTATACTGACGATGCAATCATCTACGTTGTGAGCATCACAAACCTCCAAAGGAACATTGCTAACCCAGCGTTGTCCCCACGTAAAGCAGTCACGAAATCGGAACTTACAGTAGTGGCAGAAGACCTTACCAGCTATGTTGAATCATGGAACAAACTATAACCCATCGCAACAAAATCATGGAAACAAAAAAACTGACAGCGAAACAATACTTAAAATTCCATCCCGACCAATATGTCATGGTCACGCACGAATTCGGAGCCCCGATTTATGTCGCTCCATTGATGGACTTACAGATACAAGTAACACCTAACAAAGAAGAAGCCGAGTTATGGAGCGAATTGGATACGTCTCCGTCCAAACTCCAATATCACATAGCTTCAACCGGATACAAAGGATTAAAGTTCGAGAAGGTACAATAGAATTAACCTTATCTTTAAACAAGAAACAACCAGGGCATGACCACTTTCAATAAATACGGCCTCACTTACTACAGCATCATGGAGGAACCGGACGATGTGCTGAACAAGTTCTTCCAAGACGCGACCAGAGAGGAACTCATAGGCTGGTTGTCCTGGAACGACAGGAATGGCGTGTACAATGATGAAGATCACCAAAATGAATTCGGTTGCCTGATGACCAAGGAAGACGGGATCGACAACATGAAGAATCAAATCCTTCCGAACAGGGTTGTGCCAGAACAATCGTAGAGGCTGTTTAGGAGCTAAATAGGGACTTATATAAGTTGAAGCAGGCATTTTGTCTGCTTTTGTTTTTTTATATCCTTATCTCTTGCCGAAATCAAGTATGCCGGTCGTTAACTCGAATTCTGTGTGAGGACAATACTGTCCTCGAAACGCTAAAGCCACGCTAAAGACCTCAAAATATTTCCCGGTGCCGTTTTTCCCTGCTACCCTTGCTGTGTACTAAAAATCTTAAAACAAATTTTATGAACACAAATGAGCAAGTGCTGGATTTCATCAAAGCAAATCCTAACAGTAACAAGGCGGCGATCACCGCAGCAACCGGAATCAAAGGGCTTCCACTTTTCAACCTGCTAAAGAAGATGCTGGCAGACGGACAGGTCACATCGGCAGGAGACGGCAACAATGCGACTTATTCGCTGAATGAGAACTACACCGAAGTAAAGGCATCTGAAGAGAACGCAGGTACTGAAGAACAAAACGAGCAGGCAGAACAACCCGGAGTGATCGCTACCGACGAGGTCACGGAAGTACAACCTGGTGCAGTAGTTAAAACGGAGGTGAAAGAAGAACCTGCTATCGTTGGTGACGAAGTGAAGAAAGAAGAACCTGCCGCTGAAAAAACCAAAGCTATATCATCCACTCGGGATAATTCCAAGTATAAGTTCAATGGTGTGGAGTACGGAAAGGGCCCTCTTGTTCGTGCGGTCGTGGCTGCCCATATCGAAGCTCATAATGAAATCAGCTTCAAGGACCTTAAACTCGCTTTCCCTGATACACTCATGAAGCGTTTTGGAGTGTTTGCCATTGAGGCTGAGGCAAAGAAGTTGTCCGGCAACAAGCCACGCTATTTCCTTAAACCGGAGCAGATGATAAAGATCAAGGGCCAGAAAGAGCCGATCGCTATATGCAACCAATGGACTGCGGCTCTCATCGAACCGTTCATCAAGGTGGCTAAGGAACTCGGTTATAAAATAAAGTAGAGTTCAAAGTATTTGTGAATTTAAACGGGCATCATGTTGGTGCCCGTTTTTTATTTGTATAGTTGTTCAAAGATCGATATTGCATACTTCTTGTCTGACCGTTCGCCAGCTTGTTATAAGCCGTTACTACTAAAAAAGCGCTTAGTGGCTTCTACGCAGCTTTAAAACGCGCCAGGAGAGCGATCGTTGAGATTTGTGCAACTACAAAGTTGAGTCGGTTTAGATTTTTTTCGTGGTGGCAACAATAGCAGTTATCACTAATAACTGTAGTCCTGTTCAAGGATAAGACCATCTCCTGTAACCAGGCTGCCGTTAGGTTGCTTTTGAACATGAAACGAACCGATCTCGTGGACAACGAAAATGTCCGTGCCATTAACTGTATATGTGCCATTTAACATCTTAATTTCGGAGGCCGAATTTTGGTGAATGACATACACCACTTTGCCATCTTTACGCAGATAAAGAACAGTTGCAGCAGGTTCATACTTATGAAATCTCAAGGCATAACAACCCGGTATAGACGAAAGGTCATGTTTAGCGAGACCATCTCCGGCGGGTTCAGGATGTTGTGAAGACTTACTATCATTTCCATCGCTCTTTGAGCTTCCTGGCCCTTTGTCATCTACCCTTTTGTGCTCACCAGGGGTCTGACTATTAGCGTTTTCTTCTTTTTCTTTTAAGTCAGTCGATTTATTAAAATCGTCAATGGAGCTGCTTTCGTACCCTAAATTATGTTTTACAGCACCCCGGTTATAATAAGCTTCCGCGTTTTGTGGATTTATCTCTATCGCTTTATTATAGTCCTCTAATGCTGCCCGGTTCCTATTAAGTAGGGCTTTGGCGTTTCCTCTTAAAAAATAGGATTTTTCATCTGTCGGGTTCATCTGTATCGCTATATCACAATCTGCGATTGCTCCATCATAATTCTTCTGTCGCATTTTTATTTGACCGCGGTAATAATATGCGCTATCAGCGTTTGGAATAATTGCGATTACTTTAGTTAGATCGGCTATAGCTCCATTATAATCATAATCCTTAAGAAATCCGCTCGCAATTCCCCTGTCCCAATAAGAAAATGTATCATTTGGATCGATTTCTATAGCCTTTGTAAAATCTGCGATTGCGCCTCTATAATCATCGAGATTAATTTTTGCAGCTCCCCTACCACGATATGCTTGAGCATAGTTAGGTTTTACCTCAATGGCTTTGGTATATTCGACTATCGCTCCTGTATAGTCTTTGAGTTCAACCTTTGCTTTCCCGTTTTTATAATAATTCGCGGATCTGTCACCACAACCTATAATAATAAATGTGGAAAGGACGGCACACCATAATACTGTCTTCATTTTGTTAATCATAATTTATTGTTTTGATGCAAAGTAGCATATACTTACGAATATGTCATTGTCGCTCCCACATACAAGTTGGAATTTGTTGCCCATAAATGGCACAGATTCGAGATCAGGAACTACTTCAAAGAATCGCCCTCAGGTTAAAACAACTTCGGGATAAGAAAGGACTGTCCCAGGAACAGATATACAACGAGACCGACATTCACATCGCCAGGATAGAAACTGCCAAGGTCAATGTATCCGTCAGCACCCTGTCGAAACTTTGCGAGTACTTCGAAATATCGTTATCTGAATTCTTTAAAAAAATTTGAGGTTACTTTCTTCGGGTCTTATTCCAGGGTGCGAATTTAAGCCGGTTGTACCCTGACTGCCGTATACATGCCTTTGAGGAACGGTCGCGAATTTCCAGGAAAGAACAGCCGATGCGCGCGATTGTAGTGCCGGGGGACAATGCGCACACAGAGTTTTATCTCACCTGCGCACGATGATTGTCCAATCCAGTAAAGAATGCGCGCATCCTTTGAATACCTGTTGAAATACTATCAATGTTCCACCGGGAGCAAAGCTGTACCGTATTCTACCCATACGGTACATTCGTCCGCGCTGAAATCAGTCCAAGGAATTTTCTGGGTCTTTAAAACTCTATCATTCCCGTCCGTACATTTTACTGTCGCGCTATTATCGCTATGTTTTGTGAGCGTCCAGACTTGGAATTCTTCTTTTTTCAACGCTGGCTGATAGCTGGCGAGAATGTCCAAAAACCAAAAGCACTCAAATTTTTGTGCCAAGGCCAGCGTGCCTTCGGTGATGGCTAATCCGAAATTATACTTGTAAAGATTTTCAGAGCCCCCAGAAAATTCATGAAGCGTCTCATTTGCGTTTATCATTTAATGAATTTTAACGCAGTCTAAAACGTTCCGGCGAAAAAGGATAATTACGGGTGCTA
>CAIUZK010000040.1 GCA_903903635.1 uncultured Bacteroidota bacterium | reverse complement strand
ATTTTAATACTCGACGTAAAAAATATAGCTCTACGAAGGCCATATATTGCTTTAATTCAGGAGATAAGTTGACTGGCCAGAAATATTATCCCATGATAAAGCCAAACATAAAATTGGAACTGTATTTGTCTCAACTTACTCAAAGCAGATAAGCAGTTTGATTTATTAGTCTTTATAGTGCATTGCCTGAGCGATTGGTTTTAGTTCAACCCCTTTTAATTGGTAACGAATGTCTTCAACTGCATTAGATGTACCATTGTGCCACAACCGCTTTAATCGCAGTTCAGATCCTGTTATGCAAATGTCCGGGTTACTTTTAATAAATTCATTTCTGAGGTTCGAGGCAATCAGATCATTCATTGAAAAGGTATACATAGCCCAAATGTTATAGTCTATTGCTTTTTTTGAAATGACATTTAGCACAGGGTCATAAACAAATAGTTTTACGTGGACAAAATTGTTTACAGGCGTTTTAAGTATCAGAAGATACAGTTCAGTATTTCGAAATGGAACCTTTAGTGTATTAAAATAACAGTCACTTGCTTTTGTATATTCTTCATTCACTCCCCCTCCGTATTCCAGATAAAATTCGATAATTAGTTTTTCTATTTTTCCAGTAACTGCTTGGGGCATTTTTTTGGCAGGCACATGAAAATCTATTTTGGAAAAGGCAATAGGAAGATTAACATCTAAACATTTTATTTCAGGTAAATTATAATGGTGATGTGATTTTAATTGTGAAGAAGCGAACAATGGCGCAAATGACAGAACAGCAATAAACAATATCATTTTAGTGTCATTCATTGATCTAAATTACGTGTTTTATTTAAAATCAGAGATAATGGACCCTACCCCTGCTTTTGTGGAAGAATAACGGGGAATGTCTTAACCTCGCTCAATCAGGAAGCATTAAAATTATACCTTTGATTGCTTTTATCAATTCAACATTATGGGCAAATTTCACAATACTATCCTGGAGAGCCACAGGGAATTTGTTGAAAAACAAAAAATGTTTTTCGTTGCTACCGCACCCTTAGGGCAGGATACGCACATTAACCTTTCGCCGAAGGGGATGGATAGTTTTCGGGTGCTGTCGGAGTCCAGGGTAGCATATATGGATGTTGTGGGCAGTGGCAATGAAACATCTGCACATATACTTGAGAATGGCCGGATCACATTTATGTTCTGCGCTTTTGATGGAGCGCCAAATATACTCAGGTTGTATGGCAAGGGAAGGACTGTGCTGCCTGCAGATGAGGAATGGCCTGAACTTGCTGCCCATTTCAAACTACACATGGCTACACGGCAAATAATAGTAGCCGATATCAGCAAGGTGCAAACATCCTGCGGATTCAGCGTGCCCCTGTATGATTATAAAGGCGAAAGGGACCATGCCGACAAATGGGCTGAAAAAAAGGGTAAGGATGGCCTGCAACAGTACATGAAGGACAAAAACCGGGTAAGCCTGGATGGGCTGCCAACCGCAATTTTCTGACCAGGATCATCCTTTTAAATAAATCAATACCACATTGCTTTTCCGGCACTTAAAAAGTGACATCTATCAGACAATCAAGGTGATTAAAGTCATAATATATCGATATCATCACATCTACCTTTGACCAAATTATTTGCCATGCTCGATGCTAATTTATTACAGAAATACAATGTACAGGTTCCACGGTATACCAGCTACCCTACTGTGCCCGCCTGGGAGGAACATATAGAAGTGAAGAAATGGGAAGGCGCTTTTCAGCGGGATTTTCTGGAAAGTAACCAGCAGAAGGGGATCAGCCTGTATATACACCTGCCATTTTGTGAATCGCTTTGTACCTATTGCGGCTGCAATAAGAAAATAACCACCAACCATGGCGTGGAAATGGAGTACGTGGATGCTATACTGGAAGAATGGCGGCTGTATGTGGCCTTAATGACTGAGAAACCTATTATCAGGGAATTGCACCTGGGCGGCGGTACTCCAACCTTTTTCTCGCCCGAGAACCTGGACAAACTGCTTACCAGCATTTTCAAAACAGCTACTATACATCCTGACCACGAATTCAGTTTTGAAGGACACCCCAATAATACCACAAAGGCACATCTGCAGAAGCTTTACGACCTTGGTTTCCATAGGGTAAGCTACGGAGTGCAGGATAATGACCCAGAAGTACAGCGCATCATAAACAGGTTGCAGCCATTTGACAATGTGCGCCAGGCAACCGAAACTGCCCGGAGCATTGGCTACCAATCGGTCAATTACGACCTGATATATGGCCTGCCCAGGCAGACCATAGAGGGCATGACCAAAACCATTAACCAGGTAATATCGCAAAGGCCGGACAGGGTAGCTTTTTATAGTTATGCGCATGTGCCATGGACCAGCCGCGGACAGCGTTTATTTGATGAAAATGACCTACCCAGCGCAGGCCTGAAATTGGAACTATACAAGACCGGTAAAGAACTATTTCTTGAAAACGGATATGTAGACCTGGGTATGGACCATTTCGCACTGCCAACCGACGACCTTTATAAGGCAGCACAGGCAGGCAAGCTGCACCGCAATTTTATGGGATATACTACACAGGCCACAAACATACTAATAGGGCTGGGTGTATCGAGCATAAGCAGTACAGGTAAGGCTTTTGCGCAGAATTCAAAGACCATCCACAACTATTACGAGCATATCAAGCAAGGCAACCTGGCTGTAGAAAAAGGCTTTTTCCTTACCGATGAAGATGTGCGCTTTGGTAAGTACATTCTGGATATCAGTTGCAGGGGCACAACCAAGTTCCTGCCTGTTGATATGGAAACCATTACCACGTACAGCATTCCTGAATTAAAGAAGCTTGAAGCCGATGCATTACTGATGCTCAGCGCTGATGGTGTTACCATTACAGATCTGGGCAAGAATTTCATCCGGAATATCTGTAGTGCATTCGACCTATACATTCAGAAAAACAAAGCACCCGACGAGAAAAGATTGTTCAGTAAGGCAATCTGATCATTCCCCCTCATATATGGCGCCGGAAGTTGGCGTTTCGTAAAGCTCAATTCTCCTTAACCGGGGAATTGTTTGCTTTATGTTGTTCCACAACCATTTTGCCAGCAACTCACAGGTAGGATTTTCCAGGCCGGGAACATTATTGAGGAATTTATGGTCCACTTTATTCAGGGTGTCGAGGATCACATGTTTTATATCGTTAAAATCGACTACCCAACCCAGTTGTTCGTCAACGGGGCCCTTAATAAAAACGGTAAGTTTATAAGTATGACCATGTATTTCCCGACATTTATGCCCTTCGGGTACCATGGGTAAAAAGTGTGCGGAATCAAAGGTAAACTGCTTGAATATTGTCATTTCCTGTCTAATTGTTGTTATTCGTTTTTCTTTCAAGTGCCTGCTTATAATGCAGTTTTTCTTCAGCCGTAACAGGCTTCACTTTTGGGGCAGCCACCGGAACAGCATTATCATCTAATGCCACAAAGGTAAAATAAGCTTCGTTAATAAGATACTTTTCACGACTTAAAACCCTTCTTGCCCATGCCTGAACAAAAATTTCCATTGAAGTATTGAAAGCGCGTGTTATTTTTGCTCTGATGGTGATGATATCCCCGATTTTGGCTGGCCTCTTAAATATGACTTTATTTAATGAAACTGTTGCTGCAATTCTTTCAGCATGGGTCTGTGCGCACACTGCAGAAGCTGTATCCATCCATTGCATGAGTTTACCTCCATGAAGCATTCCCATAGGGTTTGTGTCATTGGGATACACTACTTCTGTCATAATAGTTTCTGACTCCGAGGGGGTCTTCCCGGTCAATTTTTTAGTGGCTGGCAATATTCTGAAGTTTAATTCCGGCATAAAATTGACATTAAGACAAATTTATCAACATGACACTTGTCAGTAAATGGACTGATATTAATCAGGCATAATCATAAAAATTAATGTGATATTCGCTGATTAATGCATTTACTAAATTCAGCCATGATTTTATTAAATATTCAAAAATGAACAACTCAGATTTTCACACTTTCCACATACCAGTTCTGGGGATAGGCTATAGTATAGACACGCCCGTAAAGGTGGCGCGTTTTGGCATATCCTCAGTCATTTCCATAATGGACGACCAACTTATTGAAAAAATGAGGGCGTTCCATACCGTACAATCAGGCAGAAGTTACGAACCAATTGCTGAAGAACCGGAGGACCACAGAGCCATGCGCATTACCGCTTACCTCAATCTGCTAAATGACCTGGTGAACAAACAGATTGCAGATATGCGGCTGATGCCATTTGAGGATGGAAACGACCTTGTAAAGTACTTTGAACTTCTACCCGACAATTCAGGAGTAAGAAACCTTTATCTGAAAATGAAGCAGACCCCGGACGGAGAAGAGAAGGAGGAAATGCAACAAAGGTTAAGGCTAATGGTAAAACCCGGATCAATTGATGTGAATGTGATGTCGAAAATAGACAGTAACAATTACGATAAAGACGGGAATGAATTGCCAATGGGCTATTCAGATGCACTGGCTGCATTCAGGGGTTTTGCAAAAAGCGATCTTAATTCATCCATAGTTTTTTCGGCTGGTTATAACCCCAGATTATACAACTACATTGAGCAATTTGAGGATTTCTTCCCTGATGAAAAAGGTTTTCTGAAAAAGAAAATCATACTCAAAGTGAGTGATTTCAGGTCGGCAATGGTGCAGGGAAAGATACTTGCTAAAAAAGGCTTATGGATATCTGAATTCAGAATAGAATCAGGTCTCAATTGTGGCGGTCATGCGTTTCCTACCGAAGGATTACTGCTGGGCCCGATTCTGGAGGAATTTAAAAATAAAAGGCAGGAATTATCGGCCGAAATGTTTGGATTATGCAATACAGCCATAGCCCACAAAGGCAGCCCGTTATTCCAATCTCAACCTGGAATGAGGATTACCGTACAGGGAGGAATAGGCACATCTAATGAAAACGACTTCCTTATGGAACATTATGTGCTGGATGGTACAGGCTGGGGAAGCCCGTTCCTGCTGGTGCCTGAGGCTACCAATGTGGAAGAAGACACATTGCAAAGACTGGTTAATGCCCGTAAAGAAGACTATTATGTGAGCTATGCATCACCATTGGGAATAGCTTTCAATAATTTCAGGAAAAGCACTGCTGAAATTCAACGACACGAACGTATTGATAAAAACAGACCAGGTAGTCCTTGTTTTAAAAAATTCCTTGCTTCCAATACTGAATTTACGGCAACGCCTATATGTACCGCATCGCGGGAATACCAGAACCTGAAAATTAAGGAGCTGAAGGAAAAGCACCTGACACCTGAACAATTTGAGATCGAACTGAATACTATTACCGAAAAAGATTGTCTTTGTGAAGGTCTGGGTGCATCGGTACTGCTTAAAGACAGTATTCCGCTATCGCATAATTTATCGGCGGTGACCATTTGCCCCGGCCCGAATCTTGCTTATTTCTCCGGTATTTTCAATCTGGCTGAGATGGTAGGGCATATTTATGGCCGCCTGAACCTGCTGAATTCAATACCAAGACCCAATATGTTCATAAATGAGTTAAATCTCTATATTGACCATTTTAAAAAGAAGATATCTGAAAGTAACCTGGGCTTAAATCCAAAACAGGAAAAACAATTGCAGGCATACAAGAAGAACCTGCTGGATGGAATAGACTATTATAATGATCTGGTTTCGTATTTCAAAAAGGAAAGCAGTCATTATGTGGCTACCATGAAGGAAGAACTGGAAAAGGCGGCAGCCGTAATTTCGATGCAAAACCTATCGTTGGCATATATTTCCGAGCAAATCAGCAGTATTTAATCTTTGGGGAAATCAGTTGAAAATTGATACTTTTGTTATCATTTTTCATTATGACCTAAATCATAAATAACAACGGGGGGAAACAATACTTTTGGAAGAATTATTCGTCTTGTAAACAGTATTGCTGCCAAGCCGAAATAGTAATCAAAGTATATGATGTTCCGGTTGTGGATTATTTTATTTTCTGTTTTTGTTGTTTATACTTGCTTTGTTTACACTTGCTGTGACCAGAAAAACGCCCCGAGTACCCCTCCTGATAGTCGGGTAAATGCGGGGTGGACTTTGTGGCAGGAAAAGAATTGCCAGAGTTGCCACCAGGTCTATGGGTTGGGTGGGTATCTTGGTCCGGATCTTACCAACACTGCAGGAGACCCTTATAAAGGAGAAAAGTATATATACTCTTTTATTAAGAACGGTACAGGTAAAATGCCCAATTTCAATCTGAACGATAGTGAAGTTAACAATCTTGTTGCCTTTTTGGTGTGGGTAGACCGCAGCGGCAAAAATATTGTGCCCAAAGAAAAAGTAACATGGACCGGCAACTACAACCTGGATAACTAATGCGGAATTACCTCAGATTATATATTATATCGGCACTTTTTTTTCTGGCAGCCACTTTAATATTCGGGCTGCTGGCATCCTGGGCCTTTTTATACCCCGAAACCTACAACAAATTCCTTCCCTTTTATCAGCTCAGACCATTTCATGTTTCGGCCGCTTTGTTCTGGATAATATCCGGGGCAACGGCAGGAGTACTCTTTTACAAGAACGGAGAGCTGGTACCGGGCAAAGCAAATCCAATAACTGAGAAACTGTTTATTTATACATGGCTGGCTACAATTGTTGTAATTTTTGCCTGCTATGCATTGAAAAAATTCGGAGGAAGGGAGTATTGGGAGTTCCCTCCTGTTCTGAGCATGCCTTTATTGGTGAGCTGGTTGTTCCTGATTGCTTCGTATTTCATACCTATAGTAAAAAGCACCCGCGATAAACCCATGTATATTTGGATGTGGGGGACCGGTATCTTTTTCTTCATGATTACGTTTATTGAACAAAACCTTTGGCAGATACCCTGGTTCCGGTATTCCTATTTAAGAGAAGTTACTGTACAGTGGAAAGCAAACGGGTCCCTGGTAGGATCCTGGAACCAGATGATCTATGGAACATCGCTCTACTTAATGGTAAAAATAAGCGGCAATGAAAACATAGCCAGGGGCAAGACTGTATTTATGTTTTATATGCTCGGGCTTACCAACCTTATGTTCAACTGGGGTCACCATATATATAATGTACCTACGGCATCCTGGATCAGAGATACCTCGTATGTTATCAGTATGACAGAATGGATATTTCTGCTGAAAATGATTCATGATTTCAGGAGTACACTTGAAGACATAAAGCGCTTAAAGCATCTTATCACCTACAGGTTTATTATAGCATCTGAGGTCTGGGTGTTTTTTAATCTATTGCTCACACTGGCTATGTCGATCCCGGCCATCAACAGGTATACGCATGGCACGCATATTACAGTAGCACACTCAATGGGCGCCACCATCGGCATAAATACCATGATACTATTGGGTAGTTTCAGCTATATGCTGGGCATAGATAAGATGAGTGAATCGTTCAGGAAAAATATCATTACCAACTACTGGATCTGCCAGGCAAGTTTAGTTGTTTTCTGGGGTTGCCTTATTGTAGCAGGATTTCTGAAGGGATACAGAAGTGTAACTTTGAATATCAAAACATTTCAGGAAGTAATGATGCCGGTTATGCCTGTTCTCAAGGCTTTTTCGTGGGCGGCAATTCCAATGGCTATCAGCCTGATCATCATTTCAGGAATGTATATTTACCGGGCCGGTACCATGAAAGCTGAAATAGAATAGCTGCAATACTTTTATTGGTTTATAAAAGAATACTGCAGCTATAAATTAATTGGCGCAACTCAAGCCACCTTTATTTCCGGCTTAAAAATTATTTTTGATTTTACGGAATTCGAAATCAGGCAGGCAGCCTCTGATTTGGTTAAAATCTTCATGGCTTTTTCCCTGTCGTCTTCCGAAAGTATGGTAAGGGAGGGAACCAGGGTTATTTCACTCATAATGTATTTGCCATCGACCTGCTCCAGTTTTCCAAAAGCCTTCGAGCTGAATTTCTTGAATTCAAGTTTTGAATTCTCGGCTACTGAAAGAAAGGTTGTCATCAGGCAACTGTTTACAGCAGCGGTAAACAAATGCTCGGGCGACCAAACTTTCTCAACACCTTTTGGAAACTGAGGAGGTGTAGCTACCTGCATTTCATCGTTCAATTCGGGGGAATATAATATCCCAACTCTATCCTGAATCCAGTTCAGATCGACTTCATAATTATGTTCAATTGGCATGACTTGTTTTTTTGGAAAAAATGCAAATAAATATTCTATACTCCCTTCTGACCATTATTAATTTTAAAACCCAATACCCAGTACACAGGGCAAAAGCCTGTGAAATTATTCAGGAAGAAAACACAACCCAAGGCAAGCAAAGCTGTCCCGACAGCACCCGAAATATGGTTGGAGAAATAAAGAACAAAAAAGAGAATTGCAAAAAGTAACCGTATAATCCGATCGCTAAAAAGCATGTTAGGTTGCAAGAGAAAAAGATTTATTGGTACAAAGTACCGATTACTAAATTTAATGAAATATGACTTTAATCAGCCATTTTAATGATTAAGTTCATGATAATAGGCTATTCCGGGTAGTAATATTGCAATGTATCGGTTTATAATGCGTGCAAAAAAGACAAACCCATCTTTATAGGAAATAAAGATGGTTCAAATTTATTATTGCAATGAGTGAATTGAAACCCATAAAACGAGGCAACGAATTGCGGACTTTGTCAAGAGAACATCATAACGGATTATTGCTTTGCTGGAAAATAAATGCCGGTTTGAGGAACGGGAGTTGTTTACAATTATTGAAAAAGAAGCTGATGGTTGTAATCTGAAAGGATTGAATCAACAACTAAGACACGTTAAAAATAAGGATACCTGGAATGATCAATTTTGGTTAAATTAAATATATAAATTATGTTTTCAAAGACTTGCGAATACGGTATCAGAGCAGTAATCTACATTTCTGCAACAGGAAGCCTGGACAACAAAATCGGCATCAATGCCATCAGTTCCAACATTGAAGCGCCGGTGCATTTTACAGCTAAGATACTTCAGCCTCTGGTGCATAGCGATATTATCAGCTCGAAAAAAGGTGTAAATGGCGGTTTTTACATGAATTCGAAGCAAAAATTAAGAACACTCATTGAAGTTGTGCGTGCAATTGATGGTGATGTGTTATTTTCGGGCTGTGGAATGGGATTGAAAACCTGCTCGGATGAAGAACCATGCCCTATGCATGATAAATTCAAACAAATCAGAACAGACCTGAGGACAATGATGGAAACAACCACCATAGATGATATGGCGATGATGCTGAAAAATGGAAGAAAATTTATCAGGAAAGACGAATTACATGAGCAAGAACTATAGTAAAAATCTATGGACTACTATTGCGCTCATTAATTTATGTGTTTTAGCCATACTCGGGGTAACATTAAGAAGTAAAATACTGTTCCCGATGCATGGCATCCAATTCAGTAATATTCTACATGCCCACTCTCATTTCGCTTTTGCAGGCTGGATAACCCTGGCGCTTGTAACGTTAATGGTCTTTGAAATACTGCCGGAATCCCTGAGTAGTAAGAGAAGTTACAGCCAATTCTTCACAGGAATAATGATAACCTCATGGGGTATGCTTGCTACATTTCTATATCAGGGCTATGGATTGTATTCTAATATTTTTTCTGCTCTTTTCATCTTTGTTACTTTTGCGTTTAGTTATGTTTTTATCAGGGATATTCTGAAAACAGATACCGACCGTGCCGTTAAAACTTTGATTATATCAGCGCTGCTTTGCCTGGTTTTGTCATCTGTAGGGCCGTTTACTCTGGCGTTTATGATGGCCGGTAATTCTACCAACAATCTGCTTTACAAAGATTCGATTTATACTTACCTGCACCTGCAATACAATGGATTCTTTACATTGTCGGTATTTGCATTATTGCTCCATGCCCTTTATAAAAATTTCACGGTACAACAACTCGGCAAGGTCCGGATATTTGCTTCACTCGTAAGTTTCTCTGTTATACCAACACTATTCATCTCCTACCTCTGGCATTATACCAATTGGGGCGTACTGATATCGGCATCTATTGGCATTTTTTTCATTGTCATTTCCATTGCTTATTTTTTTATTGCACTCAGGTCAATAAAAGACCATCGATTTACAATTCAGCCATTTATCAGGCGCATCGGGATTATCAGTATCATTGCGTTTCTGCTGAAATCATTATTGCAAACAGGTACGATTATACCCTCTCTCGGCAAATTAGTTTATGGCGACAGGGCTATTATTATAGGTTATCTTCACCTTGTACTGCTGGGTTTTGTAACACTCTACATACTGGCACATATGCTATACTCGGGCATACTCAACGGGCATACCAGATTCACCCGCTATGCTATCAGGGTATTTACAGGGGCGATAATTACAAATGAAGTTATATTAATGGTTCAAGGATTCGGAAACATGCTGATGTTCAGTTATAGTATTTATACCTGGTTGCTATGGGGTACAAGCTTATGGCTGCTAACTGGTGCCATAATGATATTTATTGCACGAATTTATGCTTTAAAAAACAAGCCGGATCTGGCCGCCCAGCCGATCCGGACTGTAAATTAACGTGAGTTCGATGAATTAATTTAAGCAGAAAATGAGTCGGATACCGCATTTTTTTCAGTCAACCGGGGAAATCTTTGGACTCCATTCCGAGCATTCAGCACCGTTCCAGCGGTCAGCGCGGAAAGCGTTGCAGGGAAGGAACTATCTTTATTCATCGAACTGACGTTAAATAGTAATCTAATTTTCAAAGAGCTGCCAGAGATGTGTTCTAAATATAGGGCAATCAGTAGTTTGCAAAATGATAGAAATTTTCCATTTGCACGAATTATTGCACCCCTCTGGGGTGCGTGCGGTGGAGGTTTGATGGTACTACAAACATTTTACCCCTCCGGGGTAATGACTACATAAATAACGTGAGTTCGATGAATTAATTTAAGCAGAAAATGAGTCGGATACCGCATTTTTTTCAGTCAACCGGGGAAATCTTTGGACTCCATTCCGGGCATTCAGCACCGTTCCAGCGGTCAGCGAGGAAAGCGGTGCAGGAACTATCTTTATTCATCGAACTGACGTTAAATTAAAAAAACCTGCAACCGGAGGTTACAAGTTAAAATATATTGCACCCAAACTATTACTCACTCCTTATAATAGGATACTGAATTAATTCTTACCGTCATTATTACGCATAAATTCAAAAACATTACGGGCATCTACATCGCTTAAGTGCTGATTGGGCATACGTACCATACATTTGTCGAGGAGTGCCTGGGCTGTTGGATCTTTATCTATCATCTCATCTGTATTTGTCACAAAATTCATGATCCATTCAGGAGTCCTTCTGTCGGTTACACCCTTCCATCCCGGCCCAACAAGTTTTTCATCGGTGAGTTTATGGCAGGCTGCACATTTAGTATCAAAAACCGGTTTGCCATCAGCAATCATCTTCTGGTCAAGCGGATGAGATAATTTCACCTCTGTGAATTTTCCTTTACCTTTTGAATTATCAGCCGAACCTGTGGCGGGTTCTTTCAAAGTGGCATTTGTAGGCGCATCATTGGCAGCAGGCGTTCCTGAGCCGCATCCAACGGCAAACCCAAAAGAAATAAAAGCTACGATACAAAATATTTTCCTCCTCATAATTAGATAAAATAATTTTACGGTTTGAACCTAAAAGATAACAGATTGATTGTAAAAGTATATATTTTAGATGAAATGACCTTATTATCTTTACATGGTCGATTAATATCAACTTTTCGCAAAGACAAATATAAGGAACAATGACAAAATAACTTCGCAATATGGTGGAACTTATTTCGTCAACGTTCCTAAGACAAAATGCCTGCAATGCCATTAATCATCAATAAACATGATTGTTGTCATTCATTGTAATTTATTTTGAAATAATATTTGCATGCCCAAAGAAAAGTTTAGTAGTTAACCCCGAAATAAAATAAGTTTTATGCCTCAGCTCAATAATACAGAAATTGCTTACAAATACCGTTCGGATAAAGATTTAAAACTGGCTCACTTTTTATTTAAGTTTATGAATTCGCCACTGCTTACCAAAGTTGGCATTGGCGGTACCAGGTTTGCAATTGCTATTCACCTGCCGATAAGCAAAATTGTAAAGAAAACGATTTTTAAGCAGTTTTGCGGGGGCGAGAACATAAATGAGGCTGCTCAGACAGCAAACACACTAAGCAAATACAATGTTGGGGTAATACTGGATTATGGCGTAGAAGGAAAGGAAAGTGAGGCTGAATTCGACCATGCAACAGAAGAAATGATAAAGGCGATTAAGTTTGCCGCAACTCAAAAGAATATTCCTTTTGTTAGTCTTAAAGTTACCGGATTTGCGCGGTTCGCACTGCTAGAAAAAATCAATACGGGTACACCTCTTAACGATAGTGAAAAAGAAGAATGGCAAAGAGTTCATAAAAGAATAGATGCCATTTGCCGTACCGCATTCCAGAATAAGATCATGATGCTGATTGATGCCGAAGAAACCTGGATCGTGGAACCGGTTAATGAACTGACAGAAAGGATGATGGAGCAGTTTAATAAAGAAAAAGTATACATTTTCAATACCTATCAGCTTTATTGTCACGGCACGCTCCCCTACCTGAAAGACAGCGCAGAAAAAGCCAAAGAAAAAGGATATATACTTGGCGCCAAACTGGTAAGAGGCGCTTATATGGAAAAAGAACGGGCCAGAGCTGCCGAAAAAGGATATCAGGACCCCATTCAGCCAGATAAAAAAAGTACCGATAAAGATTATGATGATGCGGTAATTTACTGCCTGGAGAACCTGGACAAATTAGCTTTATTTATCGGAACACATAATGAAAAGAGCTGCATGGATGCAGTGAACTATATGCAGCAACATGGGTTGAAAGCCAACAATACCAATGTATACTTCTCCCAGTTGTATGGTATGGGAGATAATATTTCTTTCAACCTGGCCGACGATGGTTATCATGTATCCAAATACCTGCCTTATGGTCCGGTACTTGATGTTATTCCATACCTGATGCGCCGGGCAGAAGAAAACACCTCTGTCGCTGGTCAAACCAGCAGGGAATTATCACTGATAACATCCGAAATAAAAAGAAGAAATCTGTAGTCCGTATTTCTAATATGCGGCAGCACTTATACTAATAATTGTTCAGAATGTACCAAATAAAAAATCCGGGATAAACCCGGATTTTTTGTTTGGTCAAGTTTATAATTTCATCAACGTTCCTAAAGATGATTAAACGATTGAAGAAATTCAACTACCTTATCCCTCTCGTTTGTAGTCAGCAATGCCCTTGATTGCATGTGCATTCCTACAGTTTTCCATTCTTCATCGTTAAACGTTTTAGGCGCCGGAGTATTATGACAACGCTGGCAATTCTCAGACCATATCTGAGCCCCGGTTTTATCGGCAACTTTCTTACTTTCAACACAACCATTTATAGAAATAAAACCAGCCAATCCAAGGCAAATGATTATGAGTGTTGCTGTTTTTTTAGTTGATAACTTATGCATAAGATCAGATTTTAGAATTCGGTTGAAAATTGGATGATCAATCTGTTAATGTCTGTATGAGTGCCATCAAGACCGGATGAAACTGCCTGTGAAGTAGTTCCATCATATTTCAGGCTCTCATAACCCAATTTGAGCACGGTTCTCCAACTTAGCCAGTAATCCAGTGAAAAGTCCATTTCAGAATAATTCTGTCCCCATGCAGACTGTTTTGGAGAAGTGTAATTCACATATCGTGCAGCCAATTCCAGATTCTTTAATACCTTATTGTTGGACTTTGACGGCCTGATAGATAACTGTCCGAAATAAGTGCTGGTGTTATTGGTAAATGTATACGGGGTTGAAGAAATTGAGGAATCAAAATAATTCATACCTGAAACCATTTGTGAACTATACTGGCCTTTTATGTTTATCTGAACAGGATTTAAATTATGCACAAAATTAAGATCGACTGCAAACATACTTACATTGGGTCCTTTTGTATCGGTAGCGTTAATATTGGAGAAGGTAGCGCCCTGAGCGGTTGCAAGTGATCCGGCCAGAGCCGAAACACCAACTTCCAGACTGGAATTGGAAAGCGGCAGCAAGGCAACCCTGCCACAGAACGTTTTACCGTTATTTATAGCATTTATTCCTACACTTGACAGTGTACCATTATTATTCAATTGAAACCCATTGGATAAGCTCACATCATAGCTCCATTTCATACTTCCCAGCGGGAAACCACCTTCTAACTCTACGCCGAAATCACTGCCTGCCATATCGGTACCAATAGGATCGGAAGGCAGTTTATTGATCCAGCCTGCAGCGAGTCGTTTGGTATAAGTACCAAATGGCAATACAAGATAACCACCTCTGGCAATAAAACCTGGCGCTATATAGTATGATACATCAGCCCAGTTTACTCCTAACTGTCCATTAAAGTTTCCATCCCATGAAGGTTCAAATTCAAGAAGCAATTTATCGCCATGACGCCATAAAAACATAGGGCTGAATTCAAATCGATCGGCATCGCCAATGCTGTTCGATTTATCAGTTGTCTTCACTCCACCCAAAGTATTTGCTGTAGTTTGGTTGACAAAACCAAAAGTAACCAACCCAACAACCATAAAATTACTTTCGCCTGGCAACATTGAAGTTACCGTCTGTGCAACATTCTGATCCTTTATCGGATTCCCTGCACCAGAACCTTCCTGTGCAAATGCATAACTGCCTCCTGCAAGGATAAGCATAGTACCAAAAACGGAATGCGTTACTTTTTTTAGATTCATAAAACGTTTTTTTGTGGTTAATAATATTGATTGCAAAAACTTACTTTTTCAAAGTGCGTATATAATTAACCAGACTCCAGCGTTGAGCATCGGTCAATTTTGTACGGAATGATTGCATCGGCCCCCTGCCGGTTGTCATTTTATAGAATAAAGAGCCATCAGATTCGGCCTGTATGGCTTTCGAAGAATGGTCAGCGGGTTTAGGATTTAAAGCAGCGGCAGCAGGGCCGTCACCTCTTCCCTTTTCACCATGGCAAGGAGCGCACATGGAGACATACAATGGCTTTGCATCTTTCAATACTTCGGTGTTACCACTGAGCGGATTTTTTTGGGCTTGAGCTTCAGGTGGGGCAACCCATTTAACATACTTCTGTCCTTTTGATGTTGGAGCAACCAGCAGACATCCACCTACCAATAAACAGGAAATTAAAACCTTTAAATCCGGTTTAAGAAAACAACATTTGGCTTTGTTCATAATATTTTTAGTTTTTGGTTCATTCAAAAATAAATAATCTATTCCACTATTTTCATGATTCCGATCAGGTATATGTATGTACATGTATTTTTTAAAATGACATAACAACCTTTAATTCTTTTTTTTGCTTTAAGGATTTAAAGATTTTGCTATCCAGATTAAGTGAAGATATAAATATTCCTGCAGTTAAAACCTTGTATTAATGATTGAAGTCAATAAAATCCATGACATAGGTCATAATCCCTCATCTATAACATAATTAAGTTTGTAGACAAAGCCAAAGCATTATTATTTAAAAACTAAAAACGTGCATTATGATCACGCAGGAAATCATCAATTCTCTCAAAAAGGCCTATAAAGACCTTTTTAGCGCAGAAAATGAATTAAGCAGGCCCAAGGAGGACGTAGTGACGTTATCAGCCTGCCAGTCAGTGCGCAACTCAATGAAACAGATAATGGAACTATACTTGTCGGCTCACGACATTCCATTTGATCCGAAGGGAAGCATGAGCGGTCTGCTTGATAAATGCGTTATCGCCAATCAGGCATTTGTAGGCGTGAATATCACCAATATAGAATGCAGGAGCGATAATCATAAAGATTGCAATGGAAAATATTGCCTATCGGTGGAAGCCGTAACACATTGCCTTACAGCAGCCAACAGGCTTAAGGATCTTATCTGGTGGGAATTCAAAATAACCGATTAAACAAGAATCCCCCCGCTGAAATTAACTTTAAAATCAATCTTAAATGTCTGATAAAATTCAAATTATGGATGGCAATGAAGCAGCCGCTTACATTGCCTACAAAACCAGTGAAGTTTGCGCCATCTATCCAATCACACCATCCTCAACCATGGGTGAATTATGCGATGAATGGTCGGCGGATAACCGTACAAATGTATTTGGCGCTATACCAAGAATAATTGAAATGCAAAGTGAGGCAGGCGCCGCAGGCGCAGTGCATGGCGCACTTCAAGGAGGAGCGTTATCATCTACATTTACCTGTTCTCAGGGCCTCCTGCTCATGATACCCAATATGTACAAGATAGCAGGAGAGCATATTCCAACTGTTTTCCAGATAGCGGCGCGCGCGCTTGCTACTCATGCACTTTCCATCTTTGGCGATCATTCTGATGTTATGTCTGTAAGGCAAACAGGGTGGGCAATGCTATTTGGCCGTAATGCTCAGGAGGCCATGGATATGGCGCTTATTGCACAGGCCGCAACTCTGAAATCAAAAATACCATTCCTGAATATTTTTGATGGTTTCCGCACATCACACGAACTGATGAAGGTAAATGTGATACCCGATGAAATTATACTGGAGATGATAGACGAGCATGACATCATTACTCATCGCAAGCGGGCAATGTCTACCGAGCATCCTTCCATCAGGGGTACAGCACAAAACCCTGATGTGTTCTTTCAGAGCCGGGAAGCCGGCAATCAGTTTTACATTAATGTTCCTGGCATCATTAGCAAAATGATGGATAAGTTTGCCGAGCTTACAGGAAGAAAGTATAAACTGTATGAGTATTATGGCCACGAAACACCAGACCGCATCATTGTGATAATGGGATCGGGAGCCAGTACTGTAGATGAAACAGTGGAATACCTTAACAGCAATGGTGAAAAAACGGGGTATCTCTATGTAAGGTTATTCCGTCCTTTCGATGTAGCAGCATTTGTTGCAGCGATACCAAAATCGGTAAAGAAAATTTCGGTATTAGACCGTTGCAAAGAACCAGGCAGTATAGGCGAACCACTCTATATGGATGTGGTGAATGCCATTATGGAACATTGGGATGGTGATAAGCTGCAAATTGTTGGTGGCCGTTACGGACTTGCATCAAAAGAGTTTACACCAGCCATGGTGAAGGGGATATTTGAAGACCTGGCAACTGCAAAACCTAAAAATCATTTTACAATAGGAATTGAAGATGATGTTACACATCTCAGCCTGACTTACGATAAGACCTTCTCACTCGACAAACAACACCTCTTCCGTGGTTTGTTCTTCGGATTAGGTGCAGATGGAACTGTTAGCGCAAATAAAAATTCTATCAAGATCATTGGCGAAACAACTGACAACTATGTGCAGGGATACTTCGTGTATGATTCCAAAAAGTCAGGATCTCTTACCGTGTCACATCTGCGGTTTGGAAAGAATCCGATACGCTCTTCCTACATTGTTAATTCTGCCAACTTTGTAGCTTGCCATAATTACAGCTTCCTGAATAAATATGATATACTGAAGGATGCAGAACATGGCGCTACATTCCTGCTGAATGCGCCATTTGAAGCTGATGAAGTATGGAATCACCTGCCCCAGACTATACAGGAAGAAATTGTCAGCAAGCAACTGAAATTCTATGTAATCAATGCATCCAGAGTTGCCAGGGATGCAGGTATGGGCTCCCGTATCAATACCATATTGCAAACCTGCTTTTTTGCCATTTCAGGTATCCTTACAAGAGAGGATGCTATTGGTAAAATCAAGTACGCAATCAAGAAAACCTACTCGGATAAGGGAGAAAAAGTGGTACTGAAAAACTATGCGGCTGTAGATGATGCAATTGCCAATATGCACCAGATTGACTATAGCAAGTATACCATTGGTAAAATTGAAAATGAAAAAATAGTGCCTGATGAGGCGCCTGACTTCGTAAAGAATGTATTGGCAAAGATCATGGCTTTTGAAGGCGATGAACTACCCGTAAGCGCCTTCCCGCTCGATGGCGTATACCCTGTGGCAACTACCAAGTGGGAGAAAAGAAACATTGCCGACTCAGTGCCTGTATGGGATACCGACCTCTGCTCACAATGCGGCAAGTGCTTTATCATATGCCCTCATGCGGCTATCCGTTGCAAGGTATATGATAAAACAGATCTGGCTGGTGCGCCATCATCATTTATGCACACCAACCCAATAGGAAAAGAATTTGATAAAGATAAAGAAGCATATACCCTGCAGGTTTCGGTAGAGGATTGTACCGGCTGCAAATTATGTGTTGAGTATTGCCCTATTGAAAGTAAAGCAATACCCGGCCATAAAGCTATCAATATGCAGCCTCAGTTGCCGCTGAAAGAAGCAGAAATGAAGAACTGGGATTTCTTCCTGTCATTACCGGAAATTGACAGAAGCCGCATCAACAGGAATACAGTAAAGGGTTCACAATTTTTACAACCGCTGTTTGAGTTTTCAGGCGCTTGCTCAGGTTGTGGTGAGACTCCATACCTGAAACTGCTTACACAACTTTATGGCGACCGTATGGTGGTGGCCAATGCTACAGGTTGCTCTTCCATATTCGGCGGGAACCTGCCCAGCACACCATGGGCTACCAATAATGATGGTTGTGGTCCGGCCTGGGCTAATTCGCTTTTTGAAGATAATGCCGAATTCGGTCTGGGTATTAAACTGGCCTACGACAAGAAGACGGATATTGCCCGGATGATACTGAACAATATGCGTGACAAGGTGGGTGCAGATCTAACTGATGAACTGCTGCATACGGACCAAAGCAATGAAACCGGCATTATGAAACAGCGCGGGCTTGTGCAGGAATTGCGCAGTCGCATTGGCAAAATGGATGGATTTGCGGCAGAGCAATTGGGCATTATAGCTGAGTATCTTGTGAAGAAATCGCACTGGATCATAGGTGGTGATGGTTGGGCTTACGATATAGGATTCGGAGGACTGGACCATGTACTATCTACAGGAGAAAAGGTAAACATACTTATTCTCGATACTGAAGTATACAGCAATACGGGCGGACAGAAATCGAAATCAACGCCTATTGGAGCCAGTGCCAAATTCTCGGTGAATGGTAAAACTTCGGGTAAGAAAGACCTTGCATTGCAGGCCATAGCGCATGGTTCAGCTTTTGTAGCTCAAATAGCGCTTGGGGCCAATGATGCACACGCGCTGAAAACTCTTCAGGAAGCAGAAGCATTCCCCGGCACTTCGATAGTTATAGCCTACAGTCATTGTATTGCTCATGGATATGACATGATGTTTGGTGCACAGCATCAGCAAAATGCGGTAAAATCCGGCTATTGGCCGTTATTCAGGTACAATCCTTTGAAAGCAAAGGGCGAAAGGTTATCACTCGACAGCAAGGAGGCCATAATGCCACTAAAGGACTTCCTGTATGACGAAACACGCTTCAGTATACTGGAACGTCAGAACCCCGAAACTGCCGCAGCCCTGCTGCATGGTGCAGAAGATGGTGTTCATGAACATTGGGCAAGATTGCTGGCACTTAAGGCATTATAATAAAATCCTGGAAACAGGTGAGTATATTGGCTCACAACTTTTTGGAAGCCGCAGCAATGTGGCTTCCATTTTTATTTATACCCTACTTATAGTTTTGATGCGAATTGGGCACAAATAGTAAAGCCTGTGCCCAAATTCAACTGATTAAAATTCTTGTTTCCTGATAACAATACTGTGATTCTCAAATTATTGAGCAACAACAAATGGTTCAGTAACCACCCTGTTATTATCTCTATCCATAATTGTGATGAAATAATTTCCTCCGGTGAGTTGACTGTTCAGCGATACATGCACCGCTCCTGCTGTTATATCTGCACGAGCCGATTGTATGGTGCGCCCCATGGCATCGGTGATAATGTATCTGCCACCTGAAACATCCCGCCCTGAAATGAGCAGATTAACCTCCTTACCGGTACATGGATTTGGGAAAAGAACAGTAGTGAAATTGGCTTCACCTACCCTACCAACACCAACATTTGCAGGAATAAGGGCATCAGAGTTATAGTATTTATTAACCGGAGTTGCGTAAGTGGCATCTGTGTCGTAGTTGAACATTACAAGGTAACAGAATGTGCCTTTGCGAAAGAAAATATATTTGAAGCCTGAATCGGTTTTCTGCCCCTGTGCTATACCGAAAGTACTCAGCAATACAAGCGATGCAGGCGATCCGCTCAAATAAAAACTATCCGTTGTATAACTTGATATTTTATCCATAAGCACATCGTATGGAATGCTTGGTCCTGTAGGAGTATGAACGGTCATTTTTCCCCATCCTGTAATACTATCCTTTCGATGCGTATAATAGACAATCTGGCCAGGAGTGTTTACCATGCTAACGGCACCTACAGTAAGTGAGAAATCAGCAACACTTTTGCCATTGGTACTCCATGAAGTACCTGCAGTGCATGGAAATTGAAAAATCGTTTTGGGCGTTGCCGATAAGGCGCGTTGAGCCGGCACAACAAGACTATCGCCCGAACTGCCGGTAAAGGTCGATAGGTTGAATAGTTGATAAGGAATATCAATACCCACTTCCCTTATATTCGATGCATTAAAATCGAGTTCACTCCAAAGGTTATAACCGAAACCGGGAGTCAATGTTTTAAACCCTGCGCTATAAATATCAGCGCCCGCATGGGTAAAGAAAGTATCTGTTGCTGGATAATAGTCAAGGGTAACGGAGGTTCCCAGATAGGTACTGTAATTCCAGATAGCGTTTGTACCGGGCACAGGACTGACAGCGGCAGTTGACGAGAAATCCACCATATTAAATGAGCCTGTGGGAATTGGCATATCCGCCGCGGTAATCGATATCTGTCCGAAAGCCATTGGAGTAACGGATAATAGTGCGCACAAAGCAATTAGTTTCTTCATAAAAATGAATTTAGATTACGACAGTAATCAAATTTAATATAAAATATATTAATTAACCAACTTTGTTCGTTTAATTATTGTTAATAGCGCAAAATCCTATAATAATTCAATCAGAGTTTGATGCAGAAAAGCGGGAATCTCCCTCTAAGCACTTAATACGGCAAACAACTGTGCCGCCATCATTTTATGATTACCAGCTTATTTGTACTTATCAGTACATTGTCGGCATATATCCTGCAATGATATAGACCGGCAGATAAATTGCCGACCGGCAAATCAGTATTGCTTTTATCAAGAAGGTGTGTTTGCAGCAATCTTCCGGTCAGATCATAAATCTCCATTTTACCTCCGTTCACCATCGATGCAGAACAATGGATAGTGACCATATCATTGGCAGGATTTGGATAAAGATCAACATGAGAATCTGTTGCTGAAGATGCGATAGTTTGCAATGTTATGAAATGAGCGCAATTCGGATTATCATATCTGTACCGGGCAAGAAATATAGCCTCTGTAAGACTAGCTACGGTAATTGTATCACCACCCAATATCAGCGTATCATTGGCAGGTAGTCCAAATATATCGCCACCAATATAAAAAGTGCCGTTGTTATCTACCACTATACTCAGCAAATCATCGCCACCATTTTTAATAGCCAAGGCATTTAGAAAATTACCCGATGAGTCATACTGTGCCAAAAAAGCGGGCTCACTCGACAAGTAGGGCGGTGTTAATACATGCCCGCTGAAACTCATCGGCAACCCGCCATTGTCCATTGCCCCTGCCACCCATATTCTACCGCATTTATCGGCTGAAGCGCTATAGGCTCTTGCAATACCGCTTCCACCTCCGGATCTGGCCCATTTCACACTACCCGATGAATCATACTTAACCAGAAAAGCACTTTCGGCACCAGTGTTGGTTAACGTATATGCTCCGAAATTAATTGAGCTTTGTTTAAAACTGCCATTCATATAAATACTACCTGCATTATCCATAGCCAACATTCCCTGGTAATCCTTTGCAGGGCTACCTGTAGCGCTATCAGCCCATAACGGATTTCCGGCGGCATCATATTTTGCTATGAACAGATTGGGTACTGATGTATCTGCATTTGTTATGGTACTACTCCCATGTGTAATTGCTGCAGACTTATAAGTGCCTGAAATAACTATATTCCCTGCCGGCGAAGCAACGCAGGAGTAAACCAATTCATTGTTGCTGGCACCAAAAGATTTGGCCCACAGATCATTGCCCAGGCTATCATACTTGGCGAGAAAAACATCTGATGTAGCGCCTGATGCATCTGCATTAATCACTACATGAGTACCTATGGTATCGGTTGCAGTTGAGAACTCACCACTCATATATACGCAGCCGAGCTCATCAATTCCAATTCCTCCATGAGGTAAACCTATATAGGATCCTGTATTGTTTAACAAAGCAATATTCCTTGCCCAGAGCAGATTGCCGTTCGGATCATATTTTGCCAGAAAATAAGCCGGACTTGTAAATGATATAGATGGATTAGTAAGAACAGTACCGGAAAAATCACAGTTATTGCCTATATACAAACCAAAGATATAGCTGCATCCAGACATGTTTGTAACAATACCTACCGGAGTTGTCATCATTGGTGCCGTAATGGCTTTAACCCATTTATACACACCATTCGAATCTGCTTTAATAAGTAGCGCCTGGTCTCTCGAAGTAGGATTTGATATAGTAATGGAACCAAAAGTGCAGGATGTGAGATGCTCGTTTTCGCCGCAGATAAACACATTACCGTTATTATCGATTGTGGTCTGTTTGCCCTCAAGATAACTATAGCCCACCGGAGGGATCGTACTACCCACTACCCACTGCCAGCCTTGAGCAAATGTAGTAGCAGACAAACAAAGAAAAACCAGAATTAAAGAACAAGTTTTTTTCATAAAAAGAGGATTTAAAGTTATTCGTAATTGTTTACATGGAAACCAAAAATATACTGATGTGCGGTAATCTATGGAACCAGATGTGCCACTTACGAAAATACACATCTGTTACGGAAATAAATTTAGGTTCTTTTCAGCATATAATTGCGATTCCTGATAATATTTTCTTTTATGAATGAACCAGGTAATTCAATCTGCATCAAAATTCCCATCTGAAATTCAATGCAGCATTTCAATGAAAATACAGGTCTGACACTTGCAAATATTACCGATTATATGCGCGAATAATTGCCAATCAGAAATATCCATTAAATTGCACCAGGATTTTATACTTATGAACAACAAAATACTCTTTACAGGCCTCTGTCTGTTTTTCGGGCTAACTATCTTCACTTCTTCCCATGCCATGGCAGGAGGAAAGGAAAAATCAGCGAAAAAAGCCTTTACTATTTCAGGCGATGTGGCTGGTTTGCCTGAAAGTACGCTGGTACTGGAATTACTCAGAGCAAACGACTCACTGAAAATAATAGATTCGCAAAAGTCGGATCGGGCTGGGCGCTTCACTTTTAAAGGCACTTTAAGTGAACCGGGGCTCTACCGTATACGGTTCTCTCCCAATAAGTTTGTACTGCTATGCGTTGAAAAAGGTGAAATAAAAATCAAGGGAAACTGGCCACTTGAAGACTACAAATTACAGGGTTCACTGGCATCTTCCGAACTAAAGCTGTTTGTCGATACTGTTATTGGATATATGACCCTGCTCAACAAAACCGCCTCCAGAATAGATTCCATCAAGGGAACCGGAAATGCTCAGGCAGCAGATATGGCCGAAAAAGACAAGGTGGGAATAACTGTGCAATTCCGGAATTTCATAAAAAGGTACTGCGATGCTACCCAGTACGAGCCTAATGCAGTAATTGCAGCAAGGGTACTTAATCCGCAGGAAGATCTGGAATATTACAAACAATTCAGCAACGGCCTTGATAAACGCTACCCTGGTACTATAATGACAAAGGAATTCCACCAGTTTATGACCAAAATGCTGGATGGCATTCCAGAACCTACAGAAATAGGCAATATGGCACCCGACCTGAAGCTGGAAGATACCGCAGGTAAAACAGTAACCTTATCGTCTTTACGGGGAAAGTTTGTGTTGCTGGATTTCTGGGCTTCATGGTGTGGGCCATGCCGCGCCGAAAACCCGAATGTTCTGGAGGCATATAAACAATTTAAAGACAGGAATTTCACCATTCTTGCCGTTTCTCTCGACAATGTAAAATCTAAATGGCTGGATGCGGTTCATCACGATGCATTGCTATGGTCACAAGTCAGCGACCTCAAAGGCTGGCAATCTCCTGCAGCCGCAAAATATGGTGTTCATAGTATACCCATGAACTTCCTGATTGACCCCAAAGGTGTGATCATTGCAAAAGGCCTTCGCGGACCAATGCTGGATGATAAACTGAAAGAGGTATTACCTTCTTTATCCAGGTAGAACCTGATACTAACCACAAAATCCTTTATCGCCCGGTTTTATAATTCGGGGGGAGCGGTAATATTTTAAACTGATCGATTGAAAAATAAAAAGGTATCGGAGCAAGGTTTGGTGATCAGTATCGTGGTAAGCATGCTACTGTGGGGATTAAGCTGGCCCTCCGGCAAGGTATTAACGCGTTATTGCTCAGCTGTTAACTTTGTTGTTTACCGGTACATTATTGTTGTTATCTCTCTGCTATTTATTACCCTGCTGCTCAAGACAAGGCTGAAAGTAAAGAAAGAAGCTCTACCTTCTATTATAGTATCCGGATTGTTGCTTGCCCTATACAGTGTTCTTTTCTTTCAGGGCCTGAAAAAAGGTGCAGCAGGCGCAGGTGGCGTATTGGTAACCACCCTTACCCCAATCATGGCCTATGTTGCGGGCATAATCCTTAGCTGGCGCCTACCCTCCCGCAATGAGGCAATCGGCCTGGTTCTCGGCATAACCGCAGGCAGTTTCCTTCTGAAACTATGGGATACCGGAAATACAATTTTCGAGAGTGGAAACCTTTTCTTCCTGATGGCCGCGCTTACCTGGGCTGTTATGAGCAAACTCACATCCTGGGCCACACGATACGGATCATCCCTGGGTTTTAGTTTATGGCAATACCTTATTACACTGATACTGCTTTTACCACTTATGGATATTCATGAATTCAGTGCCATCATGCAAATCAATGACCCCTATTTCTGGTGGAACCTGTTCTTCAGTTCCGCCATAGTTACAGCATTGGCTACTACCCTATACTTTTATGCAACTACGCGATTAGGAGCAGAAAAAGCCAGTAGTTTTATCTTCCTTGTTCCGCTGGGCGCCTCAGTATCGGCGTGGATGCTCCTTGGCGAACGAATACAACTGCATACTGCTCTAGGTGGCGTGCTTGGCATTGCCGCTGTATATATGATCAATAAGCGAAGGAAAATGACCGTATAAAAAATCGATTAGTATTTATAAAGTAATCAAACCAATTACTTACCTACCGATTGCATATATATGGGAGCAACATTAAAATGAATGACTTCAGATTTTTGATTATTCAGGTTAACAGTCTCAATTATTTCGGCCATCTGACCTGCGCATGAACCCATATAATGTATATCTGTGGATTTGCAACCAAGATAACTGATGAAATTATATTCCTCTTTCGACCAGAGCGCAATATACGGCTTGTTGCAACTGCCATCTCCCGAATAGAGCACACCATTGAAGAATTGTTTTATCCGGTTCAAATACCTGTCAGCTTCGGCAGGATCATTTTTTTTGCGATAGAAATACATCAATTCGCGGTTAAGGGAAGGATTCAACGGATTAGTTTGCATAACCTGCTTACCTTTACAGATAGCTGAATCGAGATTGTAAGCCCCCAGCATTTTTACTTCCTTTACATCATTATAGTTAAATGGATTGTAGGTTTTACGAATAGAGAATCCAAGAATAAGCATATACATTTCCTGTGGGGTCAGGTTCTTATCATCGGCAAGGAAACGCCCAATAAGATCAGGATAATAGAATTTGTTTCCCGAAAGTGTAGTAAGCACCCTTAATGAATCAAATTGAGCAATACCCGGATAACTCCCTGCTGTATTCAGATCTCTTACAGACGAAACACCAAAATCACGCAACTTATCATCAGCCTCCTGCAGCGCCAGCATTTCATTTAGCGATTTAAGGTACTTTTTCATTACCTCGTCATCTGGAGTTATCGCAAGACCTTTGAGAATAATGGCTTTCGACTCGGTAAATGCATGTTGTTTGTCGGCAAGATAAACACCAAAATCCCTGTAAATAGCGGCATTTGCAGAATCTTTCTTCAATGCCAGTTTATAAAATCCGGCGGCCCGGCTGCTTTCCGAATTAATAGCCGAAAGGTTATTGGCATGTTCCAGATAAGGCAGGGCGCTATAAGGATCCTTCTCAAGGCTTTTCTCAAACCTGGCCTCCTCTTTTGCTACAGCCTTTTTATTCTTCTGTTCAGCCTTATCGTCTTTGGCATTACTACTGAATGCCACAAAAAACGCCAACATCACCAGCAATAACTTATTCATTATAATTGATTTTGCGTATACACAAATGCCTTAACCTGCACCATTCAAAAAGCTTACTTTTATTTCACCAATATCAAAACAGCCATACAGAATAGTTTCCTTATTCTCCGTGAGGCTAAAATTTTTCTCTTTTAAGATAACGTTGTCTTACACCGGCAAACACCAATAATGCAATGACAGATAAAATAGCAACCCATGCCCATACTGGGAATACCGGAGTATCGCCGGATGCATAGCTGTGCAGGCCCTTCGACAAATAATAATTTACACCAAAGAAGGTCATTAGCACACTGCCATAAGCCAGCACTGAACCCATATTGAATATATACTCTCTCATCAGCGATGATGCAAACCGGATGTGAAGCACAATGGTATAGGTAATAACAATAACCAACGCCCATGTTTCCTTTGAATCCCAGCCCCAGTATTTACCCCATGATTCATTTGCCCAAATACCACCAAGAAACGTTCCTACTGCTGCAAGAAAAACACCCACAGTAAGATTGATCTCATTGATGTTGGTAAGTTCCTTGGTCACAAGGTCGAGTCTTCGGTAATTTTTATTGGTTTTGAAAAGGTAAACGCACATATTGATGAGACCAAGCACAAATCCTAACCCAAGGAAACCATAACTGATGGTAAGGGTGGCCACATGTATTATGAGCCAGTATGACTTAAGCACAGGTTGCAGATTGGTAAGCTGAGGGTCGTAATCACTATGATTCGCTGTCATAAGTATAAAAAAGGCTAGTAAAGTTGTGGCAGCCAATGTGATCTTGGAGTTCCTGATAAAGATGAAACCCGCAAGCAACCCACCCCATGCTATAAGCAGCAGCGCCTCATAACCGGTACTCCATGGCGCATGTCCTGTCAGGTACCAGCGTAATATCATTCCATAGGTGTGATAAAGGAAAGCTGCGGCCAGCAGTACAATCCCAAAGTTGAGCAGGAACTGAATCAGTTTATTCTTTTTAGATCCCAGGATATCCATGAATGCGAGCAGCAGCAATGCCATACTCAGTGTTGCGTATATATCGCGCAGCATAACAAATATTTTGGACTTATTGTAACTGATCTCGTAACTCACCATATTCTCTGAAGGCATGATGTTCGCTGCATTGCTCTGGCGCTGTATGCTGTTAAGATATCCAAGCAATTTGTCGGCACGATCGTAGTTCCCGGTCTTTGCTGCCTTGAATACTTCCTGCAGATAAAGCCCCATAATGTTATAGGCATTAAATACATTCAGTTGCAGATCTTCATTCAATATCTTCAGGCCACCTGTTATTGGTATTCTCGCCATTGAATCATCCCAGCTCACCCATAAATTATTTGCAGAAACCTGCGAAGGGAAAATCTTCAGCATACTGCCATTAAAGGCCATCATACATACATTGGCACGCTCATCTACCTTTATTATTTCTTTATCAAAAGCATTCTGATCAGCTTGCTTTTTCCTGAACGAAGTTTCGGCCAGTTCTCTGAGTTTGTAATTACCCTTTTCATCAAAGAAGTCGTTGAATGCAGCATACTTACCGCTTATACCCAACACGTCCTGAACAGATTTCTCACGGATATAAATGATCTTCTGGGTTTTCCAGAATTCAGTATTCAGAGGCATATCCATAAACACCTGCATAGCCTTCATGGTTCCTGCGCCATCTACTTCAAACACATCTTTACGCGATATCTTATGTAACACATCAAATGCAAGAGTATTAACCGGTTCAAATCGTCCGTTAATTGTCTGTACTACCAGATGACCAAATTTATCGGCATGCTCTACACTTACATGCTTGATCTCATTTGACTGAGCAAAACCATTAAAAGTTAATCCGAACAATAATAATAAAGTAGCTAAAGCAGCTTTTCTTTCTTCCCTGATCTTGCGAATAGACCTGCGCAAAACATAATACCTCGAATTCCTGTTCAGCAATGTAAGGAAGAAACCTAATCCCATAAGAAAGTACCCGAAATAAGTAACCATTGTACCGTTGTGGTCATGGTTAACCGAAAGCACCGTACCCATCTCATCCGGATCATAAGATGTCTGGAAGAACCGGTACCCACGGTAATCGAGCACATTATTCATAAATATCCTGTGCTTTTCATTCACATTTTTGTCTTTATCAATAAGCGTAACTTCGCTTAGAAATGATGATGGACTCATAGAACCCGCATACCGTTCCAACACAAAGCGATCCAACTGCAAAGCGAATGGAATATCAATTTCCTTCTCACCATATGCCATCCTGATATCAGCGCCCTCAATACCTGCATCCTGAAAATTGCCGATATAACCCGAGCCTCCCAATACCTGCGCATTATGGCTTTTACCATTAATGCTAATTCCCAGCAGTAATGCATCAGGTCCACCTTCGCCCTTGCCCGCAATGAGGTGTTTCTTTGCCTTGATATACGCCTTCTTAAAAACGAATACCTGCCCGTTCACATCATACAAACACTTTTCCTTAAACTCATTTTCTATATCCCTTAGAATGGTATCTTTACTCATAGCCGGCATAGCTGTTCTTGCTATTTCGAACGGAGAAGTGATTATAAATTTGCCGTCTTTTTCCGTAATCTTAATTGCATCGGTTTTTGTATTGTTGTTGAATGCTATAGCGAATTGCCCCAGTTCCTTTACTTCTCCGTTATTGATAAAAACAGTTTGTCTGCCACCGGCACCTGGTATTACCACTCCCAGCATTGTGGTACCTCCTTCCTGATTTTCTTCTATCGTATCAACAGCATTTTTTATTATTCCTTTGTATTCAAAATCGATCTTGCCACTACCCTTTGTCTCCATCGACAGGTGAAATGGATTATTGGCCACCTGACTCAGATGTACAGGAATATCGCCCAGGTATTTCCCTGCTTTATCATTTGCTTCAACCCTGAAATACAGGTCTGAGCTATACATGGAGGCAACTGATTCACCCTGGCGGATATGCATGGTTCCGTTAAAGCCTGTATAGCGGGTAACAGCAGCGCCCAGAATAATTACTATAAATGCAAAATGGAATAAGAAGGCCGCAGCTTTCTGCTTGCTGAACAAATTATACTTCACAATGCTGCCCAAAAAATTCAGGATCAGCAGCAAAAAAAGAAATTCAAACCATTTGGCATTGTATACCAGATGTTTGGCTGTTTCGGTGTCATACTTTTCTTCTATAAAAGTAGCTGAACCCATTGCCGCAGCAAGTACTAACAGTAGTACGACTGTAGACTTGGACGAAAAAAGGAGATCTAATAATTTTTTCACTTTGTTGTTGTTTTAGGTTTTGATTAAGTAGTGGCAATATTATAGTACTCGAGATATTCACTAACAATTTCTTTAAGCTTCGCCGGTTGCAGAATGGCAATCTTTCTTGTTCGCTTTTCAATGATTCGCTCCTTCTGAAAGTCGGACAATTGTCTTGAAACCTGTTCGGAGTTGGTACAGGCAAGGCTGGCTATATCCTCCCTGGTAAAATACTCCGGTAATTCATTCTGACTGTTCAATCCAAATTTGCGGAACATGTAAAAGAGAACGCTGGCAACTTTCTCTCTCAGGTTCATTTGTGAAATACTCATCAACCGGTAAGTAGATTCACTATGCTCATTGGAATAGAATAACATAAGGTCAAAGAGCAATTTGGGATTTGAAACATACATTTCCCTCAATATTTCATTATTAAAGAAACAAATGATGGAGTCAATTTTTGCATCAGCACCAAATGAATAAAAATTATTTTCAAAACCCGCATGACCGAAAACCTGACCTATTGAAGCAAAATTGACAATTTCCACTTCGTTATGTGGTCTCAGTATAAACTCTTTGATCATCCCGCTCTGAACAAAAAACAGCCCGAGTATGGGGTTACCCACACTAAAAACCGAGTAATCTTTTTTGTAAAGCGCCTGATACTTTTCATGCTCCAGAAAACTACTCCATTCCTTAATGAAGTTTTTTTTAATGAGACACGAATTGTTAGGGCAGGAATCGCAGCTTATTTTTTTCAATCAATTTGCTTTAATGGTTTTTTTCAGCCTTTTCATCCATTGAATACCCTCAATTCAATAAAGTAATTTATGATACAAAAATAGACTGAGCGCCCTCCTTGAATAATGAGGATAGTCATACTAATTTATGATAGTAATCATATCTTTATGACCATCTTAAAGCAAAAAAAGGGTGAAAATCTCCCTCTTATTTACTATAAAAGATATTAACGTCTGATTATCAATTATTAACATGAATTTACCCCGGATTTATTGAATACGCCCATTGTCGTCATATATTAGCAAACACATGTAACTGCGGCGAAATTATTTCTTAACCGGAGGTACAGGTGTTGCGGGAATTGCTAATGTCCGTTCATATTTCCTTTCTGCATGGCATCCTGGCGCACAGGAACCACCATTTTCAATGGTTTTATATTTCAATGGCATCTCCCATCCGCCAAACTGGGTCCTGTCATTGATAAGGTGATCATTACCTGATCCATGAGGATTATGACAAAGCACGCAGCTTCTGCCTTTCTCACCGTTTATGTGTACCACGTGAAGATTCTTATCCCCATTCCTGAAACCAGTAGCTGTGGTAGTAACTGCTTTTTCTAAGATTTCGCTTTTATGGCAATTAAAGCATAATGCGAAACTTTCTTTGGTAGCAGGCGCATACGATCCTGATGGGAATGGTTTGGATAGCAGGAAGGGATTGCTCGAAGCATGAGGATCATGACAGCCAACACAACCTACTTTTTCAATGGCACCATGTATATTCTTACTCTTTTGCAATACCTGACTAATGTTTGTAATCTTTCTCGGGCCAGTAGTATAGGTACGGTCATGACAACTCAGGCATAGTGTCTTAGTGTCCTTTATCAGGAATTTTTTTTCATCAGATGCATGTGGTGAATGGCAATTAATACAAGACCGTTTATCGGCAACAGCACCATGCACAAGTGTAGCATTATCTATCTTCTTCTTCATATCTTCATGACAATACAGACACAGCTTTTGCGGTGTAAGATCAAGCAGTTTCTCTTCGTTTGAACTGTGCTGGTTATGACAATTCAGGCAGTTATTCTGGAATGGCGGATGCACATTGGCCATTTTCAGTTGTTCAGCCTGTGGTTTATGACATTTCACACATAAAGCCGGCGGTTCTTTTATAAGGAGCCTGTCTATATCCGATGTATGAGGATCGTGGCATTTGGCACAATCACCTTTAGCTACCGGATCATGTTTGAAACGCTTCCTGGCTGATTCAAGTGTATGACATTGTGCGCACACTTCACCTACAGGATTCTTTTTAAGCAAATAACTTTCCGGGGAACTATGCGGCGTATGACATTCCAGGCAATTACCTTTCTGAACAGGAGAATGCACTACCCTCAGCGTATTATTTTCATCATGGCATTTATAGCACAGTTCAGGTATATTCTTGACCATAGTAAAGGTCTTAACATTTTTCTGAGGATGTTGTTGCCCGTTACTTTGGTGGCACTTATCACAACCTCTTTTCAATGCGTCATGCACTACCTCCTGTTGGATAAGATTCCCATGGCATCCTGCGCTGGCACAACTTCCCTTACTAGTATCAATCTGTCCATTGGATGTAAAAAAAACAGCCATTAGCATTACTAATATTATACTTATTTTATTGCGCATAAATATCAATATTTAAACTTTTTAATGATTTGGAAATAAACTCCCATATAATTTGTTTTCTGCGATCTCAGATAATTTCGGTCGTATGAATCTAACCCCGCTACAAAGGTAATCTTCCTGAAAACTGTTGAATACTTCGCCCTTAAAGATATCATTTCAAGATCAATCTGCGGCCCTTCCTGAAACTGATAGCCTACCGTAACATCCAGCTTTGATACAGCGGTGAATGCATAAGCCATCATGCTGTTAAAATCTTTATAAATCCGGTGACCATCCTCAGTAGGTAATTTATAATCTCGCCAGTTGGCATTAACAGAAAAAATAAAATTCTCTTTATAGTGCCCTTGCCAGTTTAAGAAGTAGCGGGTCATGTTATAAGGTACCAATGAACTCTGGTATTTATCCAACTCTATACCCACGGTAGCTGATTTATAATGCAAGCTGGTACCCAATATCTCCTGGGTCAATCTGTCAAGTAATAAATTATCTGCCATCTTCACATTCGCAAATTCATTGTGGCTGGATTTATAGTAAAGATCCAGAAAATGATTAAACAGGGAATAGTTGAAGGAAAAATAATTCAGATTGATTTCGTAGCTGTAAGAGCCTGGCTGAGTAGCTCGGTAATACAAAAATATCTTCCCGTTTTCAGGAATTAATCCACCTGGAATACGTTGAACTTCTATAAAACTACCTATCATTGTTAGCATATAATCAAGCCCTAAAATATAGATGGCAGTACCGGTTGAATCCTTTACTTGTATGGAGGATTGATCTATATAAGGATGCTTAATTAGTATGCGGTCGTAGATTACGTATATCTCATTCTTAATATCCAGGAATACATCCGTACTGGTCCTTTTCTCGAAAACCCTGCTGTAATTATATTGCAGACTTAAGAGCCCATGTGCAAAGGTTTTTTTGGTATAACTCAATTCTAATCCGGCTTTCGTATTGTCCTCGGTATATGAAGTTTCATGTGCATTATTGTATTCAAATACCAGACCTGAATGTAAACTTTCAAATAGCTGATGCCCCAACATAGCATTAACTGAATTCTGTCTTAATTTCTGAGGCAACCTTTCAATATAATAAAAAGTATATCCCGAATTAAAAGTCAGATTATGTTTCATGTTTAAAAATAAACTTTCACTTAACCTGAACTGATTGAAACTATCGCTGCCGGTCTGATGAGTACCATAAATGTTGGAATTGAACATTGACCTGCGCGATGAATCGAGGAATATACCATCTTGAAGAGTGATATTATCCGCAACATTTCTTATAGTATACAAACTGTAGTCCTTACGGGCGTAATCATTATGCGTATACACCAGTTCATTGTTATCCCTCTTGCCAAATACCCTGGTAACTCTACCTTCCAGGCTTTTTTGCTTATAATTGAAATCCCGCCCGGTCATAATTTCTTTACTATCCCAGTCACTATTAAAATAAGCCAAAGTAAGAGGTGCATACTTGTTTCTGAACGAAAGATTAGCGCCATAGGTCTTACTATTTGTGCGTATATCCGTCAAATTTTCACGACTATCATAACTGTTGTCCCAGCTAATATGCCCTGTAAGGCTAATGAGCTTTCTGGGGAAAAGCGTTGAACTTATATGAAGTTTTTTGGTGTTGATTGCATTATAAATATTGGGTGAAACCAGATAAAGGTCCTGTCGTGATTCAGGATAATAACCGCCATCTATATCTACAGTCATAAAATTACGATTCCAGATATAACTACTTGATTTAATAAAAATACCTCCGTAATAATTTGATGTGGTTACTTTATTATCAATTCCATAAGTATTAATGATGCCTTTACCATATAATCCACCTAATTTCAGCTCACCTGATAGTGCAGTAAGATTCCACATGCCCAATGACAGCATGCTTTGCTGTGAGTAGCATAGAGCCGGAATAAAAACAGCTAAAGTGGCGATAATTAGTTTCAAAAAACGCATCCCATAAGCTTTAAATGACATCAAACATTTTTAATTAACCTTTATATAAATATCCACTCTCCTGTTCTTCTGGTTTTCCTCATCCGATCCAGGAGTAATTTCAAATTTCTTTGAACGCTTTGCATTCCCGTATCCCTTTTCTCTTATCCTGTCTGCACTTATTCCATTACCGGTCAGGTAATCCATTGTTGCCTTGGCTCGTTTATCAGAAAGCTGCCTGTTGAACTCCGTTGTTCCATGCGATCCGGCATGTGATGCCAGATAAACTTTTGCTTTCGGATGATTATTAAGGTATTCCACTGTCTTTTTAAGTTCATTTATACCCTGATCTGTAATTGTAGCCTTTCCTTCGACAAAATAAATAGAAGAGAATAATACAGCATTTGCATTATTGGCAAATATCCTCACCGTTGCCTTCTGATTTTCAGGCTCCTTACTATTCTGCCTATAGGAATACCTGCCATTCACCAGCCGCTTATTCATAACCTCTATCACTTCCATTTTCTCATTCAGGAAAATGGATTGAGTGATAATGCCGCTATTGGCCGGAGGCAGACTTAGCCTGTAATACAAGAAGTCGTACATATAAAACTCACCTTTGCCATTTACGTTGGCTATATCTACAAGGTCACCAGCATCATTCAGAATACAAACTACTGTACCTTCATAATACTTCCCTATCTGAAGTGTAAGGTCTGAGAGTTTAACCCCTCCTTCTTCAAATTTCCTGATTACCTCAGTTGCCCCTGCCATATTGCGGAACCTGCCGGTCGAAGTAACATCAGATGTATCGGGCAAATCAGCTACTACAATCCTGCTCTTATTTCCTGGCTGTGCTGGCTTTACAATATCCTTTTCCTTATTGTCTGTGGTTGTATCTTTCTTCTTATTATCAGCTACCAGTTTCTCCAGTTTTTCATTGTCCGGCAATGAGTAAACAACAATCTTTCCGCTGTATTTCTCAGTATCTACTTTCGGAGTTTGAACGGCAACGTCAGTAGTGGTATCATTCAGTTTATTTTCATCAACCAATTTCTTGAGGCTCTTATCGCCTGGCAGATCCTTCACCACAATCTTGCCTTTATAAGTACTGGTATCTACTGCCTTTTTAACATCAGGATTTTCAGCTTTTACCGGTTCCTTATCCAATCCAAGATACTTCTGGGTAGTAACCGTATCTGGCAAGTTGGCAACCACAATCTTCCCCTTCTTGTTTACATCAACTGGCTCAGCAACAACCCCACTAGCCTGATTATTTTTCGCCGGCTCCTCCACTTTGTTAATACCATTTATCAATGGCGCTGATGCTGTATCTTTTGTTGAAGGAACATCTGAATTGTTGATAACATTGGGTTTTGTAATATCACTTGTCAGGGTATCACCAAGGAAGCGAGCATCATTCATAGCTGTATGCACTGCCTCATAATTTGCCTTGTCAAAGACATACTTGTCCTTTCTGTTCTTTTCAATAACATACAATAGAGTACCATTGTTATCCATGATATTGATCTTGCAATCAGTCATCTCTTTCTTTAACCGGAAGGTATAGTTCTGATCCGGATGCAAATTTGCAAGGAAGAATTTACCATTGGCATCAGGGTGAGCAGTAGCGACTACAACACCTTTACTATCCAGAATAGTAATTTCATTGACATTATTGGCATCACCCGGAACCTTGCAGAATACCTGCCCATATAAGTGCCTGTAGGATATATCATCCATAAGGCCGATACGATTGGCATCCCTTGATATGTTATCCTTTAGCATGTACCTTGTTTTACCTCCATGCGGGTTATGGCACATAGTACATTCTGCATCTTCAATATCCCTGTGAACTTTATTGGCAAAAACTAAAGATCCATTATGACAATAGAGGCAAATTTGCTGCCCCTGCCGTATCAACAGTTTAGGATATTTGGCTGAATGCTGGTTATGACAATTCAAACAGCCGCCCGATGCTACCGGACCATGCACAACCTTATATGTCTGGCTAAAACTGGTATGACACTTGAAACACAGATCAGGCATTGGCATAAGCAGACGCTTATCCGGAGTATGACATGCTTCGCACTTTTTCTCTTTATATGGCTTATGCACACATAGGTCAGGCCTGTTTTTCTTTAGCAAGGCATCCCTCTTTGCTGCGGCAATTTTACCTAGTGTATCATGCGATAAATAGTCATTAAAAAAAACAACCTTATCAACTCCATCAAAGAAAAAGGTTAGTGTTTTGTGAGTTTGCTGCACAGTACAACCGAAAAACAATGTAATTAGAAGAATACTAATAAAATAAGCTACATTATTGTTCGGTTTGCGTTGCATATCCCTTACTATTGATATTATTTTACAGGTGTAATAGATCCGTATACATTGATCTTATCTGGTCCATATTGATTGGATACTAAAATCAGGTAATTCAGTTTATAATTTGGATCCACATATTTCGTGAAATACTCCATGTTATCATAATCCACAATAACTTTGGCTGGTAACCACATATCTCCCGGTCCTTTATAGGGTCCTCCAAAGAACATCAATAACTGCCCCTTGCTATTGAACATCTGTGTATTTTCAAAACCGGCATCGACTACAAATAGATTTGCTTCTTTATCTACTGCAATACCCTTGGGTCTTACAAACTGACCTGTGCCTGTGCCATAACTACCAATAGATGTAATGAATTTTCCATTATGATCGTATTGCTTGATTTTAAAATCTCCAAAATCTGTTATATATACAATATCATTGGTTATATATACATTGAAAGGAGAATAAAGAAACCCATCATCACCAGGACCATATTGATCAGCAAAATACCTTAGCATCTGATGGGTATGTTTGTCATATACATTCAGTTTGTGATTATCAGGATTGGTCACCCACATCTCATTTTCAAATATCATAACATCAGTAGGCTTAAAAGTGCCAGTATCTCCTACCTTACCCAGATATTCCCCTACACTATCAAACATTACCACTTCATGCCTGCCGGGATCAGCAACGTACAAGTAATCATTCTTATCTATAAAACAATTTAAGGGAGACCTCAGCTGCCCTGTACCTCCGGGAATAAAATTGGAAAACTTGTTCTGAGTAAAATCAAATATCTCCAGACCACCAATACCAGGATCGCAAACATAGAGTTTACCATTCCTCAAGCCGATTCCATAAGGTTTCACCATCCGTGACACCTCTTCAGTGCCCATTATGAAAGTAGCGAATTTTGTACGGTTACCCATAAAATCGGAACCATTGATACTTGTGAGATATTGTATATGAGCCGTATCGGGTGGTGGTGGATAAAACACCCCATCAATCCTTTTAAATTTTGCCGGCTTATGCAGAAATCTGCCGCACGATCCAACGAATAAAGAACTGGCACATAACAATAGTAAAAAAATGGAATAATTTTATCCACGAATTTTTTTCATTATTTTAGTTTTTTATCGCCCCTGATGAATTAAAAAAAGCCTGGCATTGGCAAGATAGATTAATGCAACTTTCAGGGACATTCAGTAGCATATCTATATTTTTATCCTAATTTCAGATGTAAAAGTATCTCTATTCAAAACTTTAATTAATGACCTTAATCATTAAAAAACATGACAATCTTCATAGTACCTGCTATGATCCGGGAGTAATATTGTATCGGTAAATTATACGTATAACATCAATCTTATTAAAACTAAATAAAATGAAAATAATATCCATTATAATCGGAATTTTCGCTATAATTCCGGTTTGTAAATCGACTCCATTTTATGCACCTGACTCTAAAAACATCAGCAATCATAAAGTACTGGTAACAGAAGTAATTCAAACCTCCAATTATACCTACCTGCATGTTAAGGAGAATGACACGCTCAAGTGGCTGGCGGTGCCATCAATGCAGGCAAATGCCGGCGATACTTATTACTATTCAGAAGGTTTACCTATGAAGCTATTCGAGAGCAAAGAACTTCATAAAACCTTTGATGAAGTGTTGTTTTTGGGTGGCGTTAGTGCAGAGCCATTTGGCAGTAAACCTGCTGTGGCAGCCAATACACTCGGCGTCGGTGGCGAGCCGAAAAACAACCAACCCTACACCCGAAAGGCATCTCCTGATGTGAAAAAGAATATAAAAATAGAAACACCCAAAGATGGCATTACTATTGCCGAATTGTTCTCAAAAAAGGATGCCTATGTTGGTAAAACCGTAAAAATAAAGGGGGAAGTTACCAAGTTCAATGCGGAAATAATGAACAAAAACTGGATTCACCTTCAGGATGGTACTGAAGCTAACGGAAAGTTCGATCTGATAATAACGTCAGCAGGCACTGTAAAAGCAGGTGATATCGTTACTTTAGAGGGTAAAGTAGCTATTGATAAAGATTTTGGCTATGGCTACAAATTCGAAATAATGATAGAAGATGCAGTAGTGAAATAGTCTTCTTCAGAAAAATGCTTTAAGTATAAAGGCCTGGTTTCTTGTTCAGAAACCAGGCCTTACTTCTTATTCGGGATACCCAAAATAAATGAATAACAGGAATGCAAATAATGTCCGATCACCACTTTAAAACAACACTATTGCAGCTTTGTACTGTTTAATTTACGAATGACATTTGAACACTATGCCTGTTATTGAAATTCCTGAAGATTACCGGCAGCAATGCGCTCCAAAAGTATAATCCCCAAAAACCGATCACTTAGTTTTGTAAGAACTCAATAATCTTATCTCTTTCGTTGCTGGTTAAAAGCGCCCTGCTTTGCATATGCATTCCCACTGTCTTCCATTCCTCATTTGAAAACGCATTGGATGATGGTGAAAAATGACATCTCTGGCAATTTTCAGACCACAATTTCATCCCGTTCTTTTCGGCTAACTGTTTTCCTTCAACACAGCCGTTTATACCTATAAAACCAAGCGCTGCCAATCCAACAAGCGCTATTGCAGTAAAATTTTTAGCAGATATTTTCATATACATAATTATAATTCGGTTGCAAATTGGATGATCAATCGGTTAATACTTGTAGAGTTGCCGTCCAGGCCGTTTGAGTTGGTAAATGACGTTGTGCCATCTGATTTTAAATTCTCAAAGCCTAGTTTAAGAACAGTTCTCCAACTCAGCCAATAATCAAGTGAAACATCCACTTCGCTGTAATTCTGTCCCCAAAGGGATTGTTTGGGCGCTGTATAATTGACATACCTCATCGCCAGTTCAAGCTTCTTTAAAACCTTATTTTTCGATTGTGTAGGCCTCACCGACAACTGGGCAAAATAAGAACTTGTACTATTAGTAAACGTGTAAGATGTTGTATCAGCCGGATTAATGTAGTTCATGTTACTCACAGCAGCCGTGCTGTATTGAGCCTTGAAATTTAATTGCACCGGATTAATGTTGTGCAGAAAATTAAGGTCTACGGCATACATACTCAGAGATGGTCCTTTTGTATCTGTTGAATTAATGTTGCTGAACGTTGCAGCAGCGGGAGTAGCAAGGCTGCCAACCAAACCTGATGCGCCAATTTCGAGACTGGAATTCGATAAAGGTAATAATGCCAGCCTCCCGGTAACAGTTTTACCATTGTTCATAGCATTGATACCCACACCGGTAATTGTTCCATCATTGGCCAATGCAAACCCATTAGAAAGACTTACGTCATAACTCCACTTCATATTCCCTAATGGGAATCCTCCTTCAAACTCTACTCCGAAATCACTCCCTGCCATATCTACACCCATTGGGTCTGATGGCAGCTTATTGATCCAACCTGCCGCAAGGCGTTTTGTATAAGTACCAAATGGCAAAACAATATAACCACCTCTTATTATCAGGCCGCGCGAAACAAAGTAAGAAACGTCGGCCCAGTTAACACCTATGGCGCTGCCATCCCAGGAAGGCTCAAACTCAGCAAGAAGTTTGTCGCCATGTCGCCACAGAAACATAGGGCTGAATTCATAACGATCCACATCCCCGAGACTATTTGTTTTGTCGGTTGCCTTGAAGCCGCCCGATGTGTAACTGGTTGACTGGTTAACAAAGCCAAAAGTAACCAGTCCCGCCATCATAAAATTGCTCTCACCTGGCATTAATGATGAAACCTGTTTGGACAAATCTGATTTATCCGAACCTTCCTGCGCGTAAGAATTTGTGGCAAGGCATAAAGCAAATGCCGATGCGGCCATCAGTGATTTCCTAAATACATTTCTTGTGTTCATTTCAATTTATTTTTATGATAAAATATTCCTATTATGCTTTATGCATTCGGTTAGCACTTATGAATGTATAAAAAAATCACAGCGTACGCAAATAATTGATCACCTGCCAACGCTGATCCTTGGTCATCTGGTGTTTGAAGCAAGGCATTGTGGTATTACCCAAAGTAATTTTCCAGCATAATGCTCCATCAGACTGCTTCTTAAAATCAGGAGAAGTAAAATCTTGTGGCTTCTGATCAAATTCTGCACTTTTGGGGCCATCACCCTTGCCTTTACTGCCATGACAAGACACGCATTTGAAATTATAAATCCGCTTACCTGCTGCCAGAGAAGCGGCATCAGCCTTAATAGGATTTTTCTCTTTAGCTGCCTCAGGGGGTACATTCCGTTCCTTCTTTTGCGGTACTGGTGCAAAAGCAAACAAAAACGCCATCGTTGTTGCCGCCAGGCCAACAATAAACAAACCGGCTAATTTACTATTCTGAAGAACACGCATAATCACTTATTTTTTGGTTGAACAATATAAAATCAATAATTGCTTTTGGCAAATAAATATTTGCCAAAAGCAATTACCAAATAAATTTATTAATCTTCTGAATCATGATACCATCTCCTGCTGATATTAAATCCAAACATGAACTGGCCTTTTGAAATATCATTCTGATTAAAGACATTGTTTTGCTGCGGAATGATACCCTGGTAGCTACCAAAGAACATTTGGAATGTATGCGCAATTGTATTCATTTCCAAACCGAAGCTGACATTAGGATGAGGATTATCAGTGGTATGCTGCGTAAGCGGCTGATCATAATTGAGCATAAAACTCATTCCTTCAGTTAACTTATAGCGCCCCATGAATGCAATTGCCAGATGTGCATTATTCATTCTTGGCTGAATAGTACCATCAGAAGCCATGTAGCCGGCTATGTTATTGAAGTAAGATAAACTGGGCGAAACCTGAGCTGAGAATTTCTTAGTTATCTTTCTTGCAATAATGATCTGGCTAAAGTAGGATATCCTGTCGGCATCATTCACGAAATTTCCTTTTTTCGGAATTGTTGAAATAGCCATGTCTCCATAATAAGTAATACTTACAGGAGATCCGCCTTTTGCTGATTGCCTCAGAAACGCATACTTTACATTTCCGTCCCATTGCATTTTATCCTTGCAGGCACCAATACCAAACTGAAGATTCTGAATAGGAGTATAATTCCATCCCAGGCGGATATTCGCAGGAGCGAATATGCCGTACATATCAGCGTACCCGTTGTTGACAATACCAAAACGATGTTGAATCGTAAACTCAAACGTTTTTTTCACCGGAACCATCACTGTCTGATTATCTATGATCAGGTTGCTGGCAAAGGTGCCGTTTACATACGTCTTTTTTGCAGCAGGGGCCTCCTCTGGTTTTTCTGCATCCTGAGCATAGCTGCCTGCAGCCAGCAAAATGCATCCTGTAATCATCATCAGACGATTACGAACCGGATTTATTTTAGATAGTATTTTCATTTTAGCTTTTTTAAATTGTTACTTAATTGTTCTTGGCACCTTGTTTTATCCAGGCAAGTATCAATCCGTTGATATTAGAAGGATTGCTGGCTCCTCCTAATGGCATGGATGGATTTAACTTACCGGTTAGTCGCTCATATATGATACTATTGGCAGGTTTTGTGGTATCCACAAAGTTCCCTCCCTTCAGTGAAGCGTAGGCTTTGGATGCTGTAAGCGTAGGCGATTTACCACCATCGGCATGACAACCGCTCAATGCACAGTTCTTTGCAAAAATGGGCACCAGGTCCTTACTGAAAGAAACAGTACCGGAAACCGCAGAATCACTCCGAACTATAAGTGTCGTATCCTTGCGGCAACCTGTGGTCAGCACTGCAAGCGCCGCACACACAGCCAGCGTATTTAACAATATTTTTTTCATGAAGAAAATATTAATTGTAAATCATAATTTATTTCTTAAAGTGCAAAGTCAGACCTGGAACAATAGCATGTTGGTTATCAGCTCCGTCGAACATAACACCCACACCAAATGGCTGATCTGCCAGTGAAGAGAAGTCCGCATCATACTTGGTATCTCCGGTATTCAGTTTGCGGCTCAACAACAAGCGCCATCCTGTACCTGTCCAGTAATAATTTGCTGTAACATCGCCGCGGCTGCCTGTATAATTTGATACTATGCTGCCTGGTATGCAATTAGGGCCATCGCCATATCCCACTTGCTGGTAGTTGGTTCCTGAGGCTGATGTGCGTGGATCAATTTTACTGCCATTAGCCAGAGTAAGAACTCCGTTGGTATCAACAGCAGTAACTTTAATTGCAGTACCTGATAAAGTATCTTTCTGGAATATCACTCCATTTGAATAACCACCGGCTGGTATTACCCATGTAGGAATTGAAACCTTTGTAGTTGTTCCGGTAATCGTTTTTGTTTGTTTATTGCTGAATCCTCCGTCTGAAGTAGCTGCCATAGGATCGGCTGTAACTTCATTCTTGTTCAGCACTCCGCCGCCGTCCCAGATATAGCAGTCGTTCAACTGGTTTTCATTAAGTACCTGGATAGTCCTTGCACGCCATACATCAAGAATTTCGCTTGATCCTACAGTATGCATAGTTCCGCTAGCGCCAACCGAAGAATCGCCGTAACCAGTATTTATATGGCAGGCAGCATAACAGGAAAGTGTATTAAAGGAAGGACATGAGTTGTTAATGTTAAACATAATAACAAACTGGTCTTGTGAAAAGCTGGGCCTGAATGTTACGCCATCTGCATTTTTTGATGGTGTAGCAACTTCCTGAGCCCATAATTTTGTTGTTGGATTAAAGTACCAGGGAGAAGAATAAACACTCTTGAAATCAGAATTGAATTCTACGAGGAAATAAATGTTGGCTGCATCATACATCGAACGGATGGTAATGCTATCTGTATTGCCATTATATCCTGTGAAAGTATTATTGCCTGGCGCAGGTACAGTAGCTAATACCGACAGTTTTGGTGCATTTGCCCATGCGGCTTCTATTGTGCCGTCCCATGCACTGCCACCAATTGGCTGCAATGTGGCAGTCCCCTTAATTGAATTCAGAATTGTTGCCGCGGTAGTTGATGAATTCGAATCAATTACCTGATTGTTTTTGGTACAATTAACAGCAGTGAATATTATTGTTGCGATTAACAAGATGGCGCCTGAATGCCTTGTAAATTTTCTCATAAATTTAGATTTGATTGTTAATGATTATGGTTGAAAAAAATAAAAAAAAGTTATCTGATTATTATTTCAGTGTACGGATATAATTGATAACCTGCCAACGCTGATCCTTACTTAGTTCATGTTTGAAACCAGGCATTGGTTTCTTGCCTTCGCCGATTTTCCAGAAAAGTGAACCATCAGTTTGTTTCTGGAAATCACCTTTAGTAAAATCCTGTGGCGCCTTATCCAACTCAGAGCTTTTAGGGCCATCTCCCTTACCTTTCTTTCCATGGCAATCATAGCATTTCTTCTTATAAACATCCTTGCCTGCCTCAATAGATGCGGCATCAGCGGCTATCGGATTCTTTTCTTTATCTGCAGTAGCAGGGGCTGTCCATACATTTGCCTGTGGTGCAGGAGTAAATGCAAACAAAAATGTAAATGCGGCGGCTATTGTGCAGGTTGCTATTGCGCCTGGTAGTTTTGAGCTTTTTATGTTACTTTTCATGTTTGGTATTTTATTTTGTTTGTGAATAATTATTTAATTTTTGATTGTCTCTGCTTTTGCAACTTCTTTGCCATCCTTCTTTATTTTCACCATCTGCCTGAACAGGAAGAAATATACACACCATACTCCGCCAAAAAGCGAGGTAATGGTGATAACAAGAGGCCAGGGAGCATATGGACTCCATAGCTCTCTGGGGAATGGATCTTTAATATTTGCCAGGTGCGTACCCCAATTGGCGCTGGCCTCGGCCACTACATTTCCAAACTTATCATTGTCCAGAATTTTGGCCACAACCGTAATATTACCGGCTGTATCACCCGGTATGTTTTTGGGATATGCAAATGTGGCTTCCCCTTTGTCATCAGTACTTACAGCAGCTTCTTCAGCCGCCGACATGGCGCCAAAAAGACGCTTAACACAAAATTTAACTTCAGCATTTTTTACAGGAGACTCCTTACCGTCTTTTCCCATTTCCGTCACCTTGGCTACCACTGTTCTGGAGGTATCCTGAGCATTCATTCCAAGAGTAACATTAGCCTCTTTATAGTGCATTTGTTCCTGTGCATCTTCATATTGTGCATCGCCTTCAATTTTTGCGATAACAGTAAAATACAGGCTATCATCCAGCGGTGTATCTTTTCCAAGCTCCACTTTTGCCACGCCTCTGTCATTTGTCACTACCTGTCTCAATTTCTGAGGTTGGCCGCCCGAAAGAACATAAAAGTTAACCCATGCGTTTTTCGCAGCTGAAAACTTTCCATCCTTTTTTGCTTTCACTGTAGCCATTGCCATTTTATGGCCATCAGCGCTTTTACTGTATGACATTAATATTGTGGCTTCACTTTTGCCCCCGGTTTTCGGTTTGTCCTGAGCAGGCAGACTCCCGGAAAATATACCTGTTATGGCTATTGCAAGAGCTGATCTTTTCAAAAATAAGCTGCAATTTATTTTGCATTTCGTCGTCATATTGCTTTCTGTTTATTACCAGTTTGTTTATAAAATTGTTTATATCATCTGCCCGCGCATTAAGATGCCTTAGCTTCTTCCACATGCCTTTGCTCTCTGAGCTCTACTGCTACTTTTGTATCGTGATCTATTTCAATACCTTCTTCTACCTCCCATACTGCCATCATTGGGAATAGCTTGGAGAAAAGTGTAATGATGAGGAATATACCTGCAAGACAAGCTGCTGTTACAGAAAACTCTACGTAATTTGGAAAGTAGGTAGACCATGATTCGGGCACTTCCTGAATGGGCATAAAAGGATGCAGCAGTGTTGGTACTACAATAAGATACCTTTTCACCCATGCTCCTATTGCAATAATGATACAGGTAATAACCAATGGAGTGATCTTTCTTCCTTTTGGAAAGGCCATAACAACTATTGGCAACAAAACAGTACCGAACTGACAGGTCCAGAAAGCTTTTGAATAACTACCTGTAAATAAATCCGAAAGCAAATGACCTTCAGCGGTAGCCATCTTATAGGCTGGTATCCAATACTCATTCAGGTTCATATAGGCATAGACCATTGTCAGCGCCAATACCACTTTCCCAATCAGATCAAAATGCCTTGGGGTTATGTATTTTTCCAGGTGATACAATTTCCTGAAAGCAGCCATACCAAGTATTACGCACGCAGATCCTGAATAAAGCGCCCCTACCACAAAGTAAGGTCCAAACAGAGTACTGTCCCATCCTGGTCTCAGTGTCATTGCAAAAATGTAGCTCACCACAGTATGCACCGAAACCGCAACAGGTATGATTATTATGGTCATAATGGTCATTGTGGTTTCCAGCCGGTGCCATTGAGATTTGGTTCCTTTCCAGCCTATTGCAAGGAAAGTATACAACCATTTCTTAAATCGCTTGTACCTTGTATCCACAACAGTCAGCCTGTCGCGGCATAACGCCATATCGGGTATCATAGGCAGAAACAGGAAAACCGTACTTCCTGTAAAATAGGTGCAGATCGATATGATATCCCAGATAAGCGGAGACTGAAGCCTTCCGAAAATAACCAGGTTGGCGATCCTGTCTGGACGCCCCAGATCAATGATGGGCTGAATACCACCAAAACAAAGAGAAACAAATGTGAGCAATTCAGCCGAACGCGTAATTGGCCTTCTCCATTCCTGTTTGGTAATCCTCAGGATTGCCGACACCAGTGTGCCTGAATGGCTGATTCCAATAAAGAAAACAAACGTTGAAATGTATAACCCCCATGATACGTAATTGCGCATGGCTGTTACTCCCAGTCCATGCCGCAACTGATGGATATAGCAATATAGCCCCCATCCTATAATAATCAGCAGGAAACCAACCCATAATTGTGTAGACCGTCCAAAAGTTCTGGTCGGGCGAAGACAATCCTCGCGAAGGATTTCCACTTCATTTTTTAAATCGAATTTTTCGTTTTCCAAAATTGAAATATTTTTATGTTTTAAGAAATTTTATTTTTTTATCCCTGTATCAAGCCTGATCACATTGGCATACTACCCATAGCTGAATGTTTTTTGGGCTTACCATCTTCTCCCGCGCCTGCTTCTGGTGCAGGATATTTTCTGTTCTTCGGCGGCAGATAATAAACACGTGGTTCTGTACCCAGCTCTTCTAACAGACGATATGCAGCATTCTGCTCAAGCAATGCGCTCAGCTTTACTGTTACGCCTGATGAGTTGGTAACTGCATCTTCATTCTGATCGCCAAAATAAATCACATCCATCGGGCATCCGCTAACACATGCCGGTAGCTTGCCTTGCCTGATCATATCCGGACAGAAGTCGCACTTCTCTACCGTACCCATTCTTCTTGGTACACTCTGCTCAGGCGAATAGGTTATATTACCCACTGCAGCTCTCTGAGCAGAACCCGGATGACTCCAGTTAAAGAACCTGGTGGAATAGGGACAGGCTGCCATACACATACGGCAACCTATGCAACGTTCATTATCAATCAGCACAATACCGTCCTGCCTTTTAAAGGTTGCATTTACAGGGCACACCTTTGTACAGGTTGGATTGTCGCAATGAAAACAGGGCTTCGGCAGATAATACGGCGCTTCAGCTTTTGCATCATGCATGGTAAATACCTTAATCCATTCGCGATCAGGTTCAGTATAATGCATAGTCTGACAGGCTTCAGTGCATTTTTTACAACCGTCGCATTTGGATAAGTCAAACACCATTACAAATTTCTTACCCTCAATACCTTTGCGGGCTTCAGCATTTGATACAGGTGTGGGGCGAAATTCACACAAGGCAGATGTATCTGCTTCATAAACCTTCCCGTTGGGAGAAAGCAGTTTTACCTTTTCTCCTGGCTCTTTTTCTCCGGAAAAAACTTTTTGCAATCCGCCTCCTACAATAGTGAGACCAGCAGCAATAGCCCCAAACCTGAGGAAATCGCGTCTACCAGAATTTTTCTTTGGATCATCTTCAATGTTACTTTGCATTGCGCATTTTATTTAGAGGTAAAGATTAATTCTACATGTCCGGCAATAAGATACCGATGTCTTCTAATTGATTTTTTACAATAAAATTCCGCTACGCACTTTTACGTATTTTTATTTTATTAACCCTAAAAACTCAAATTATTTTCTCCCGCCCGACCGCATAACAATTGATGTTATAACAACGGTTGAATAAAACAAAAGTATCTGGTAGCTAAAACGCATTTTATGATTTAGCTTAGGCTAAATTGTCCATTTTCAGACATTTCGCACATCCAATCAGGTTGCTATATACATTTGATTCATACAAAACTGCTTTTTATGAAGAATTTATTTATTGGCAGCATAGCTATACTTAGCTTAGGCATAGCAAGTTGCAGCAATTTTCAGCAATCAATTCAAGGGATTTCCAAAGAAGACAAATTGAAAATCTATAATGAAACTAAATTTGCCGCTATCAAAGCTGATTCTCTGGCAAATGCTATAATTCCTCTTAAAAAAGAATTAGAATCAAAACTGGAAAATAACGACCACAACATCGCGATTACCCGTAAATACTACCAGGCGGCTTATGATAAATGGTACAGTAAACATCAATTTTACATGAACATTTATTCCGAAGAAATCAGGAAGAAATATAACCTTACTATAGAAGAGCTTAACCGGATAAGCGAAGACGTTACTCTTGGCGATGCAGCATCTGCAACAAATTAGCAACCGCCGGAGAACCCGAAGGCTATAGGAAACAGCAAAATTGTGGTTTGAAGAATCAGGGAATCCGGATTTATCATCAGTGAATTATGCCCGGATTAATGGGATTAACATTGCTCAGGCTAAATACCCCGGTTTGAGGCGATACATAAACATTGAACTGACTGACTAATTTTTTCAGTTCCTCTATTTTGCTTAAAGCAATTCTTTTGCCATGCTTTTCAATCAATCCATCCTTCTCAAATTCCGAAAGCTGAGAAGTTACCTGCTGCCTGGTGCTGCCGGCTGTACTGGCTATATCGTCGCGGGAGATAGAAATATTCAGTTCATTCAGTTTGTTGATCCCGAAAATTTCAAACAGTAACAACAAGGCTTCGGCCGTTTTCTCCCTGATGTTCATTTGGGCGATGTATTTTACCCTGTTTTCCAGTTTCCTCAATTCCCGTGAATAATACATCATCAGCTCCACAGAAAATTTCGGATTTGCGGAGAACATTTCATTAAGGGTATCATTCTCAATAAAACAAATTTTCGAGTCTTCCATAGCCGCGGCGCTGATGGGATAGATATCTGAACCTATACCCCGATGCCCAAGAATATGGCCATCAGTGGCAAAGCGAACTATCTGTTCCCGACCTTTCAACCCTTTTGTAAATACCTTTACCTTTCCCTGCTGTATAAAGAAAACACCAAAAACTTCTGATCCTTCAAATATAATATCCTGGTTTTTTTTGTATAAAAACTGACATTTTAATCCGTCAATTTTATTCAGCCACTTACGGGAACAGCATTTTACAAAGCACTCTGCATTGATGCAGTTTTTACAATTTATCTTTCCCAATTCCTTTCTGGTTGCAGATTTAAAATCCAAAATAAATAGCCCTAACCTAAATGTTACAATAACAGTGATCAGTGCAACGGGAGAAGTGAGATATTGAATTGGCGAGTACAATCTTCAGAAAAATCAACCTCCCTTAATTGCCATTTTCGTCCTAAAACAAATATGACAATTCCCTTAAATCAAATTTCCAAATGAACGGACAGGAAGCCTATGACCTATATCAGTATAAGAAATGATTAAGATCAGAAAACCGCAACAACCTCTTATGATATGGAACATCACAAGAAAAAGTATTTACTACAGGGATAAAACAGACAATGAAAAACTACCCTACCCTTGCTTGAACTGCCTCCTGATAATCAGGATTCAGAATTTTATAATTAGGAATTACCGACTTTACCACCTTTGAAGTTTGAACCTTTTGCTCATTACCGGAACCTCTCACCTTATCAAGAAGATAATTCAGTTGGGCAATCTCCTGTTCATCTAATGATTCCAGTTGCTTGTCCATGGTTTCATTTTCCTTTTCAAGGACTTCAAGCACATTTAATCCGGCCTCTGTGATTATCACATCCATTTTCCGTCTGTTATCTTCACATGTATTTCTTTCCACAAGCCCCTTTTTTCTCAGCAATTCAACAATCCTTGATGCATCACTCATGCGGTCGAGCATTCTATTACGTATCTGTAGTACGCCCATGGCTTCCGGATATGTTCCCCGCAAAATGCGAAGAATGTTATATTGCTGGGGAGTAAGTCCATATTCTTTTACAAGATCCGTCACAAATTGAAGCATCCATTTTCCTGAATAAATAATATTCACTACGGCTTTGTGGTATTCATTTCTGAACGGTTTTGCCTGACGTATTTCTGTTTCAAGTTTCATGATCTGATTATATGACGGTAACAAAATTTGATATCCGGTTTCAAAGTTCCAAAGAATATTAAAAGTTCTCCTGATAGCCAGATTACTAATTCCTTTTAACAAAAGTATCTGAGTCTCAATGTCTTGACAATGATCTATATCAGACGAATTCATGCGTTTTCGCAAATTTCCAACCTTTAACCCACAAAAACCAAAGAATTACTATGCGGGAACTTAGGGCATGTAAGAAAATAAAGATACTGGCTGGGGGTAAATGGAGATACGAAAGAAAAAACCTCGCCTGTCGAATGACAAGCGAGGCAATATAACCAAAATCAACAAAATTCTATTTCAGCATTTCTTCCTGCTTACCCAATTTCTTAATTTTCAGAATCAGGAAAATCAGATAAATGATGGTGCCCCAAACGCCTATTACAATAGAGTAAGCCATAAATACCAGCCAGAATGGAGAATGAAACTGAGAACCCCACAGCGCCCGTGTAAAAAAGTCGTTATCGGCTAAGAAACGCTTACCCCATGGCGCAGTCTTTTCGATCCTGATACTACCATAAGTGTCATTATCTTCCACCTTGGCTACAAGAACAATATCCCCATTTTTATTACCGGGAATGCCTGTTTTCTTAAACTCCCCTTTCACTTTACCTAATGAATCAGTTGTATAGCTCTGTTCTTCACCTATCTGCAGATCACCACACAACCTCTTGATACCCAATTTTACTTCCACCCCTTTTACCGGCACCCAGTCATTGCCTTTAAATTCCGATACGGTAGCAACAACATTCTTATCATCGGCCGTATCAATTATTATCCTTGATTTGGCTACAGTAATATCAGTGCTGGTTTCATCATAATCCTTTGTCTTATCGGTTACCGCAACAAAGGTGTGGCTTGAGTTTGATTTCCATATCTTCTCCAATGATGGAGGTATGTCTGTTCCTGCCCTTCCCTTTTCGCTGGTAACAACTTTACCTATCAATCCTATACCCTTACCGGTTGAATCTTTATCCAGATAAAGCTTGATCTCAGCGCCGGCTACAGGTTGAAATTTTCCATCCTTCTTTGCCTTGGCGTTAACTATAAGATACGGCAGCTTATTATCGCTTGTGTAATAAGATATACTTACTTTTAAAGGGCTCTTCTCCTTATCCTGTGCCATTGACGGCACGGCCGAAAGACCTGAGGACAGAATGAAGATCGCGCCTATACAGATATTAATGATTTGCCTTTTCATGTTGTTCAATTAAAGTTTCTTGAATTGGAATAATTGGAAAAATCCTGGCGAATATGGTTACTATCAAAAGTGCTCCGGCCAATGAGCCACAGGCTATTGCCCACTCTTGCCAGCTTGGGAAATAGTGCTTATAACTTTCCGGCACATTGTGCATAGGCAGGAACGGATGAAGCAAAGTAGGCGTAACAATCAGATACCTCTTGAACCATGCGCCTACTACGATCATGATGCCGCAAATAAACATTGGGAACGGATGACGGCCTTTTTTGAACAACAGTACTATTATCGGTATGATCATACCTCCTAATATTGCAGACCAGAACAAGGGTGCAAAATCACCTACAAACAAACTGTCCAGAAATCCCTCTTCAGGTTTCTTCATTTTAAACGCAGGAATCAGATATTCATTTACATTGAAGTACAGGTATAACAGACCAAGCATAACCACGATCTTACCCATCTTGTCAAAATGATCATAAGTAATATAATTCTTCAGATTGTAGTATTTACGGAAGATGTACATGGCCACAGTAACTGCGCCCGACCCAACCAGAAATGCGCCTGATATAAAGTAAGGTCCGAAATTGGTACTATCCCATCCCGGACGGTAGGTTGTTGCAAACAACCACGATGTTACAGTGTGGATACTAAAGGCCACCGGAACAATCGCAATACAAAGGATATTGATTGCTTTTTTACTAATGCGGAACTGAAGATGTGTACCTTTCCAGAAGGACCCCAGGAATTTATACAATTTGAAAAATGCTGTCTTTTCTTTGGTGGCCAGCAATATCTTCATATCCGGCAACAATGGTATATACAGTAACAACAAGCTGATAAAGAAATAAGTTGTGATCACCGTTACGTCCCATATGATCGGCGACTGCAACCTGCCAAATAAGAAAAGATTATAGAACCGCTCAGGGCGCCCCATATCAACAATAATAATTATTGCAGCAAATGTGATGGCCGATACCGCTATTATCTCCGCTATCCTGGTAAGCGGCGTAGCCCAATGCACGCCCGTTAACCTTAACACCGCAGTAATCAGTGAACCCACAAGGCTGATCGCCACAAAGAATACGAAATTAGAAATGTAGATTCCCCAGGATGCATAATCACGCATACCTGTTACGATCAATCCATTCTTTAGCTGAAGGATATAGGCAAATACCCCTACCGCGCAAAAACATAACAATATACCAACCCAAATCATTCCCAAGGGCCCGAATTTTCTTGGCAACAGGTCGGAAATTATTTCTTCGTCGGTCAAAGCACCTTTCTTTTTGGTACCATTACCATGCAAAGGAGCAATAATGGCATTTTTATCAATAACTTTTGAGGTTGAATTTTCCACTTTGAATTATTTTAAGTGATTAAATTTTTTCTTTATCATTTTCAAGCCCTTTCTCAAATGGGAAGTTACGGGCTGCAGGTGGCAGATAATAAACACTAGGTTTAGTACCCAACTCAGGCATCAGCTGGTAACCTGCTTTATCCTTAAGCAAATCGCTTAAACGGAAGGTCTCAGCTCCATTGGTTACACTATCTTCATTGTAATCTCCGTAGAAGAAGGTTCCATTCGGACATGCTGAAACGCAATGCGGCAATTCGTTTTTCCTGGCCATATCAGGGCAGAAATCACATTTACCTACTGTTCCTTTCTTTTGCGGCACACTGGTTTCACAGGAATATGGTTGTCCACAAAGTTCTTCCGGAATAGTATCTGGTTTTTCCCAGTTAAACACCCTTATTGAGTAAGGACAGGCAGCCATACAGAAACGACAACCTATACAGCGGTCGCTGTCTATAAGTACAATACCATCCTGCCTTTTGAATGTAGCATCCACCGGACAAACCTTTACACACGGTGGTTCATCACAATGCATACAGGTAGTTGGTTGCCAGTAAGGGGCGGTCTTTTCTCCTACGTCCATCGGGTATATCTTAAGCCAGTTAAGATTGGAATGAACGTGGTGCATATGATTGCAGGCCGCCTGGCATTTGCGAAGATTTTTACATCTTGAAAGGTCAATGACCATTACAAATTTTTTGCCTGGAATACCTTTTCTTTCCTCACTATTCGATATAGCCGGAAGATTCGGAACTGGCTTGAGGAAGGCTTTATCAACTTCTATTACCTCACCATCAACTGAGAGTAGCTTAACTTTTTCGCCTGTAGGTTTTACAGACTCATCAGCCCCCGTTTCAAACGGGGTCTTCTTTGAAGAACATCCTGCGAGGACCAGACCTGTAGTAACTAACGATGCAAGAAATTCTTTACGCGAAGTGTTATTTGTGTCCATGAGTATATATTAATTAGAAAATCGGTTATTTACTGCTAACCCAATTCTGAAGTTCCTTATCTGATATTTTTTGTGCGTTTGATGCCAATAACGAGGCATCAATTTCAACCAGCTTACCATCCTGGGTAAGCATTTTTACTGTGCGCGGATTTTTCTTATTCTTCCACGGATTTAATGCTGCTCCTGCCATGGCGACCAGTGATAGTACACCTAACCAACCAACGGCTTTTCTGCGGGTAACTTTTTTTTCAATGATTTGCATATAAAAGAGGTTTTAATTTTTGCGGCCTTTATCAATCCAGGCAATTACCACTTATACACTATGCCTGCTTGTAATCTCTATTCTTAATTTTAACCGGTAACCTGACTTCAGTATTTTAAAAAAATCCGGGCTGCTATAAAACACAACCACTAGCAGCCCGGAAATGTTCATAAGAACATTAAAAGAGAATCTGTAATAATTATTTCTTCAAAGTCCTTACAAAATTCACTACATCCCATATGTCGTTTGCTTCCGGCATTTTCTTCTTGAAGCTTGGCATATCATCACGTCCTTCAGAGATCTTAAAGAACAAAGAACCATCAGACTGTGTCTGGAATGCTGCCTTTGAAAAATCGCCTGGCTCAGTTTTCAACTCTGAAGCCTTTGTACCATCTCCAAGACCAGTTTTACCATGGCACGATGCGCAATGTTTTGCAAATAATGTTTTACCATTTGCAATTGATTCCGGGCCTTTTTGTGGATTTGCCTTAGATGCTGCTGCTGCTGGTGCATTCCATGGTTTTTTATCTCCTGGCATGAATGCGAAGCATACAATTGAGAAGCCTACTACAGCGCTCATTAAAATTGTTTTTTTCATTTTTTGTTGTTTTGGTTTAAAAATAAGAATCAGAATTACTATGTATTAGTTGTGCTTTCCTGGTTAAATATTATCGGAATTATCAGCAAGATTTTGAACAAAAAATCAGTAATCCTTTTTTATACTAATCAGGAGCCTGACATCCTTCATTATCAATGTGTAAAATTAAGAGTAGCATGCGCTTCATTTTATGACAAAGCGCATTTGTTTTCATGATTATAGTCATATTTTAAAGTGTGTCTGACATGCGTTTTCGCAATATAATCCTGTGATCAAAACAGGGCGAAAACATCTTTAATTATTTTTCTGCAAAACATTGAAAAGCAGATTTCGAAAATTGTCTGGCTTTTGTTTTGCAAAAACCAATTTTCATTAAATAAATACTCATTTACCTCCCAGCGATGTCAAAGAACTTTGGTAACAGAATCGTACTTGCAATTAACATAATCTCCTTATCTGTATGAACTTCAGGTAGTAACTATGTTTTAGCATTTTTAGTTTAAGAGCCACAAAATAGTAAGGTAATCTGCAATTCCAAAACTTAAACTGTTATACTATATTAATCAAACCGTATGCCAAACTAAAAGGCCCCGGTAAATACCGGGGCCTTTTAAGGAAACTTAAACAAATCTGCTATTTCTCAATAAGAACCTTAAAGGTTTCCATCTTGCCTTTATTATCCTGAAGTACCACGAGGTACATGCCAGGAGTTACAGACAGATTTAATGAAACCCTGCCGCCTATGAAGTCAACAGATCCAGCAAACACCTTCTCACCTATATAATTCATAACAGCAACATTCATTGTACCATCTTCAGGTATTGCCTGATTGATAGTGAAGTTACCATTACTTGGGTTAGGGAATAATGTGTAAGCCTGTTCAGCAGGCACATTGGCTGCTGGCTGATTACCATTCCTGAGACCACATGGATCAACAACGAATGCATAAGTCTGCAAGCAACCGCTTGGCACAGTATAAGAGATAGTAACACTACCACCAGCAACACCTGTAACTACACCATCGGTACCGATTGTAGCCACCGCTGTATTACTGCTTGCCCATGTACCGCCTGCAGTTGTATCAGCAAGTGTGGTTGTTGACAGCTTACATACAGTAGTCGCACCGGTAATTGCACCAGGAGCTGCATTAACTGTAATTGGATATGAAACAGGTCCACAACCAGGAGTAGTATATTGGATAATTGTTGCCCCTGCTGCGTTACCAGAAACAATTCCGAAGGTAGGATCAACAATTGCTTTACTTGTTGCAGTACTTGACCATGTACCACCTGGGGTTGCATCACTGAAGGTTACGAAATCACCAACACATACAGGAGATCCTGTAATTGCCAGTGGAGGATGACCAACTGAGATAGTACCGGATACAAAGCAACCGTTTGGCATTGTATAAGTTAAATAAGTAGTACCTGCACTTACACCTGTAACAGTGATTGGAGTACCTGTTGCACTGGAAATAGATCCAATGGCTACGTCAGCAATAGTCCATGTACCACCTGTTGTTACTGCTTCAGCAAGACTTCCGCCTGCTGATTCACATAACTTAAGCGTACTACCTGTAGTGAAGCCTGTCATAGCATTAGGAACTGGCAGTACGTTTACTGTTGTGGTTACAGGAAAACTCAAACAACCAGGTACAGAATAAGAGATAACAGAAGTACCTGCTGCTAAACCGGCAACAAAACCTGTACTTGCATCAATTGTAGCATTGGCAGGTGTTACACTTGTCCATGTTCCTCCGCTTAAACTATTTGAAAGAGAAGTATTAAGACCCACGCACATTGAAGTGGTTCCTGTTATTGCAGGAAGAGTAGTGCTTATTACAGATGTAGTGAAAAAGTTAGTACAATTTGAAGCATCAGTAAATGTAATTGCTGCTGAGCCTGCTGCTACGCCTGTTACCAGGGTAGTAGTACCAGTTGCAGTACCTACTGTTGCTATTGCAGTATTACCAGATGTCCATGTACCAGATACAGTATTTGATATTGTAGTTGCATCACCAACACACACTAAACTAGATCCGGAAACACCACCTGCTGTATAAGCAAGAACATTAACTGTTGTTTGCACCCAGCAACCTATATAAGTGTAATCAATTAGTGTAGTACCTGTTGCAACTCCAACTACAAGACCTGTTGCTGCTCCTATAGATGCTTTAGCAGTAGTTGCACTTGACCATGATCCACCGCTTGTTGCATTAGCAAGTGTTGTAACTCCACCTACGCAAACATTGGTATTACCTGTAATTGCTGCCGGAGTAGTTGCATTAACTGAAACAGTCTTTGTAACAAAGCAGTTATTACCTGCCGCACCTGCAGTGAAAGTAAGAATTGCGCTTCCTGCCATAAGACCATTCAATGTTACTGGAGAACCAGTACCTGTAATAGTTAAGACAGAAAGATCAGATGAATTCCATGTTCCCAAAGCAGCGCTAACAGACTCAGTAGCTGTAATTGTAGTACCACCGATACAAACAGAACCTGCTCCACCTATTGCAGCTGGAGGAGCTACTGAGGTAATATTATGGTATGTTTCGCAACCACCATATCTTGCAAAGGTAATCGTAGCAACACCAGCTGATACACCTGTAACAAGACCAGTAGTATCAACAGTAACTATAGTTGAATTACTGCTGATCCATGCCCCAGGAATACCGGTTTCACCAGCAAGCTGTGTAGTTCCGTTGGCACAAACATTCCAGCTACCTGTTATTGGCATAGCTGTATCGTTTACGCTCATCAGGAATACTTTAAAACAACCACCTGCAATTGTGAACGTAATTGCAGATGTACCATGTGATATACCAGTTACAAGACCGGTACCAGAACCTACTGTGGCAATAGAAGTATATTGACTGCTCCATGTTCCACCACCTGTTGTTGGATTAATGAGGGTAGTAGATGAACCCTTGCATACCTCTGGGATACCTGCTGTACTACCAACCGGATTTGGATTAACTGTGATGGTTGTAGAAACTGTACATCCACCTACTGTATAATTTACAACACCTGTTGTAACCATACCAGTTACATTACTACCACCTGTTACCAGACCTGTAGGGTTTACATAAATGTATGGGCTTGTTGTTGTCCAAATACCACCTGTTGTTGCATCTGTAAGTTGAATAGTAGCCCAACCTGCACATACTGAGCCGGGACCTGCTATCGCATTTACTGATGGAGAAACAAGAACATTCACATATTGATTGCAACCGTTTTTAGTATAAGTGATAATTGTACCACCTGTAGCAAGACCCATCACAATACCAGTAGCAGAACCTATGGTTGCCACTGTTGGCGTACCACTTGTCCATGTGCCACCTGCCATTGTATCGGTAAGTGTTGTAGTTGCGCCAGCACAGGTTACTGTATTACCTGCTATATTACCAGGAGCATAATTTACAGTAACAGCCTTTGTAGCATAACATCCTGTACTTGTCTGCGTATAGGTCATTGTAACTGTACCACCTGCAACACCGGTTACAGCGCCTGTAGATGCATTGATAGTTGCTACCGTTGCGTCACTGGTTGACCATGTACCACCAAATGTTGCATCAGAAAGATACAAATAAGTAAGAGGAGCAATACAGTCTATACTGCCGCCACTAATTGGAGCAGGTCCCTTAACTGTAAATGCAGCTGTAACAGAACAACCGGTCTGTGTATAGGTAATAGTAGTATTACCTGGTGCAATACCGGTAACAACACCTGTACTTGCGTCAATGGTACCCTTGGTTACATCGCTGCTAGACCATGTACCTAACAATGTAGCATCGGTAAGTGTAGTTGTAAGTCCTGCGCATACATTCAATGTACCGCCTATAGCATTAGGTATAATATTGATTGTAACTGTCTTTATTGCAACACAACCTAACCTTGAATAGGTAATGTCAGAAGTACCATTAGAAATACCTGTAACCAAACCATAAGCATTTATGGTTGCAACTGCGGGAGTTGTACTGGTCCATGTACCACCTGGTACTGGATCAGTAAGTGTTGTTGTAGCTCCCTGGCAAACTCCGGTTGCACCACCACTGATAGCGCCAACAGATGTTGCCGGATTAAAATTCAATGTTGTAGTTTTAAAACAACCACCTTGTGTATAAGTAATAATGGCGGTTCCACCTGTAATACCTGCTGCAGATGTAACAATACCTGAGCCTGAACCAACAACAGCAACTCCTACATTACTGCTGGTCCATGTACCCAATGCAGGAGCAGAAGACAATGTAAGCGGAGTACCAATACATACATTTGGTCCGCCTGTAATGGCCGATACCGAATTTACATTTACCGTAACAACTGTTGACCTTACACAACCATTCTTAGCGTAATTAACGGTAACTGTACCAGTTGTAATACCTGCTACTACACCACCAGTATTTACGGTAGCAATACCCGGAGTTAAACTGGACCATGTTCCTAAAGGAGTAAGATCAGCAAGTGCGGTAGTACTACCCACGCATACTGAAGGAGTAGCAGGTGTAATAACAGCAATTGAAGTCAATGCGGTAACGATAGCTGCTTTAGTCTTATAGCATCCGCCAACTGTATATGTAATTGTAGTAGCGCCTGCTGCCACACTGGTAATCAAACCAGAGGCAATATCGATTGTAGCTACGGCTGGCGTACTGCTGGTCCACGTACCACCTAAGGTGGCATCAGTAGCAGTAAGAGTACCTGGCTGACATACTGCCAATGGGCCCATACCATTAATATTTGGCACAGCATTTGTACCAACTGTAATTACCGATGAAACTGTACATCCACCTGTTCTTCCGTAAGTAACAGTAGTTGTACCTGTCAATATACCAGTCAATAGGCCGGTAGGATCAATAGTAGCAACGCTTGGGTTACTGCTGGTCCAGATACCGGTTGTCATGGTATCTGTCAGGTTGATTGAATTACCTAAACAAACCCCAGTTGGGCCTGTGATCGGATAATTCACAGTTATTGTTTTTGTAGTGCTGCTTACACCTACGGTATAAGTAACTATAGTAACACCACCATGTAAAGGAGTAAGTAATCCTGTTGAAGAATTAATAGTTGCAACAGCTGTATTACTGCTTGTCCATGTACCACCGGGTGTACCGTTAAGCAAAGTAACCGGAGCTGTAGGTAAACAGAACAAAGTTGTTCCTGTAATTGCCGGCAACATGGGCGCTCCGCCTGTAAACCCTGTTGGCAGATTGCTCAATCCATTCGATACATTATTGAAATGATTGTTTTGAGCAAACCCAGCCTGGCAGGTAAGTACCATGATTGCAATAAGAAAAATCCCCTTGATTCCTAACGGAGATAGCCCAAGGCCATGCTTCATCCAGGGGGATGCCGTTAGTAACCATCTTTTATTTGTATTTATCATGACTTTCGTTTTTAATATTAGAAATTAATGTTTTTAGGTTTTGTCCTATAGTTTATGACAAGTAAAACACAATGCACTTCCTACGTTACTTTTGATAAGTAAACGATTTACGCCAGCTCCGTTATGAGCATCATGACAGGAAATACACTGTAGCTTTCCGTTCTCCAGCATATCTGCATCAATGGTTCCGCTATGAACACCTGATGGTGTAGATGATGGATCCCATATTTTGTGGTCTGTAGTTGCCAATGCTGTATTGTAAGTAAACGAAATAGGGTGTGATGTACTAAGGTCTGTACCCAGATTAGATGCACCACCATTAAAAGTTGACATTTTGGTAGTAGCAGTAGCAAATGTACGGAAGTTAGCAAGTGCTACAGTACCATCATGACAGCTTAAGCAAAGCTTTGAGCTTCCGTCTGGATTACCAACTGTAGCAGCACCTTCTTTCCAGAAATTATATCCTTGCGAATAGATATTGTAGGTCTGAGTAGAAAGAGTATGGTCCCACAATGGGCCGAAACTACCTGCCCCTGGTGTATTGGAATAGCCCCCACCGATAGCGGCAACATCGCGTATATTACTGTTGTGTGGCGCATGGCATGGGCGGCATATCTGGCCCTGCAACTGTGCGGTAACCGGGGTACTGAAATTCCACGTATTATTGGCTAACGAGAAATCGTGTTTAGACCCCACTATTGTTCCTGCCTGCCCGTAGCATAATTGTGTCAGGCCCAGGACTATGGAACTTGCGATAAAAAATGATTTGAATCTCATAAATATTTTTATTTTGTTTTGTTAAGAATTTTTTTCGATCAATATTTAAAATTGATTCCTTTCGTTATTTATTATGGCATGTTAAACATAGTGCACTGCCTGCATTGCTGATCTTTCCAAATCTGTAGATGGTCTGGTCGTGAACTTCATGACAAGAAGGACATTGTACTTTACTGTTGATATCAAGCATATCGGTAGCGATTGTACCACCAAGGCTTGTTGTTGCTGTACTTGGATCTTTTAATGCTCCGTCAAGAGTTGCAAGAGCTGTATTGTAAACAAATGATACCGGATGGTCGTTGGTAAGATCAATACCAAGATTGGATGCATGTACTCCTAAGTAAGTTGGACCGGGTGCGCTTGTACCATTTGCATGACCGCCAAACTGGTTCATGGCACTAACACCATCATGGCAGCTCAGGCAAAGTTTTGAAGCGCCATCAGGAGCTGTAATTGATGGCAACGCGTCGAATTTGTAACCAATGTAAGTGGAGAAAATCTGCGTTGTTGTACCATGGTTCCATAATGGCACTGCAGTTGCATCTGTTCCGTGTGGTGCATGACAAACAATACATAGCTCACCAGACGAGTTTGATGCTGTGTTTCTGGTGAAATCGTGTGGCGAACCTTTAATGTTTTGCCCTAAGCATAGCGGAGTAAGCCCCAGAAGGATCGAGCTTAGCATAACTAGTTTTTTGAGTTTCATAATATACCTTTTTTTTAATTGTTAAGAATAAATCAATAACACAAAAGTAGAACCACCACCATGACTTACCTATGACAGATGTCAGCCCTGTTTTTGCGTTTTCGCAAACAATTCCTGACAATGGTCGGTTCATTAGCTTCTTAACAGCACATTTGAGCGGATGTTGAACTCTACAATATTGCACTATTTTTCAATGGTTTACAGCACAAATTCAACCCAAAATACAATGCCTGAAATTGTGCCCTGGGGTATCCAAAACATCATTATTTTGGGGCCTTACTGAGAGAAAAAATATCATGATATATATCAGTTCAAAATTTGCGGATTCGCAAGCTTTTTTATTAATTTGGTTAATAGCAGTTAGCAACATGTCTTTTGCTGCTTTTTTCAATATGTAGCAGCAATTAACTAAAAGCAGCAAATTCAGCAATACTGTCTGCATTCTTAAACTCAAACTAATTCTGGTCATTCTGTTTCCTGCGATTTCGCAAAAAAATCCAATGAATCTCCCGGACACCACCAAAAAAATAGCAGACCGGTTAGGTCTGCCATAAATAATAAGATACTAAATAAACCGCTAATACCCTGAACCTGTATTCAGATGCACATGGTACATGCCTCCTGTACCAGATGGATACTGGTGACAAACAAAATAACATTTCCGGTTAGGGATATCGATCATTTTTCCATTGGTAAGGTTGGGCCTGATTACTGTGGTATCAAAATTAAGTAACCGCTCAAATGCCGATACCGAACTGCCTCCGTTAACTCCTATCGACCCATCATATCCATGAGGATCATGGCAGGTATTACAGCCCACATACTTCATGAAGTGCCCTCCCGAAATAGCAGTATGAATAGTGGTTACAGTACTCACATTGTGACATTGGAAACACAGCGGCCAGTGCATACTTAAATCAGTAGCATTCCACCCTGCGCCAAGCATGGGGAAACGCGCTGTATCATACGCAAATTTAAGAATAGCCAGGTTGTTCGAACCATGAGGTCCTGCAGGCGAACCAGAGCCATCGCTGGCATGGCAGTCACTGCAATACATTTTACTGGCTACGGTCCAGGGCCCTATAAGACTGCTTACAGATGGATTCTGACCGGCTTCCGCTACCGGGTGGAAAGATACGTTGGTAGGATTGAAATTCTGCCGCATATTGCCTACCCCGCGATAACGCTGCGTATAGGGCGCCACTGCCGGATTATCGCTGTGGCATTTAAGACATATCTGGTATTCATAGGGCGCAGGATTAACAGTTGAACCATTAAGGTCAATTCCTGATACTCCCTGCATGGATCCTTTCACATTAGGAGCTGTCGCTGTAGTATTGTTGGTAGCATGAGGATTATGGCAATCTTCACACTCCACGTGCTTGCTGCCCATCAATGGGGTTTCTCTTTCATCATGCACGCCCAGATAGCCATATACATTGTGCTTGTAGGTCTTTGTAAGTTGTGTCTGGATATTGGTTGCTGCCACGTTGCCTGTATGGCAACTCAGGCAATTATCCTCTTCATGCTGATAATTAAGCAGCCGCACTGCGCCGCCCGCCGTATGCGGCGCGTGGCAATTCTCACATGCGTTATCCGCAACATTGGTATACGTAGTATGCGGCCATGGATTTACCCCCAACCCATTCCATGTTTTGGTTGATCTGCTGTGGCTGCTGTTTCCCCAATAAGTTTTATCATGGCAACTATAGCATAGTGTTGATCCCTGTGTAGATGCCACCAGGAATTTGGAATAAGAATTATCATGCGCCTCATGGCAGGAAGTACACTGCATTTTATCATTCTTGTCCAGCGATACGGGTTGCGTAATATTCGATGGTTGCTTAAGCTGACCATTTGCATTGGCCAGAGCCGCATTATAGGTAAAGGATACCGGATGGTCGTCCGACAGATTGGTACCAAGATTCGACCGGCCGGCCGGCATAGTTGTTACCCCTCCAAAACTGATCGTAGTTGGCGAACTGACAACACTACCTAATGCCACCGTTCCGTCATGGCACGACAGGCACATTAATGATGTACCGTCTGGCTGCCCGATTACTGCATTTGTAGTGGAACTGGCATAAATTGTGTAAAAATTACCAGGGTCCGCTTTATTCCACAATGGCCCCGTTGTTCGCGCATTATGTGGTGTATGGCAAAAAATACACACCTCGTTCTCCGAGGTTGATTTTACAGAACCAGGCCCGTTTACTGATAAATTGTGCTTGGTGTTTAAAATAGATTGCGCATCCATTCCAAGAGGTATGCACAGCAGTGTACTGATGATGATGCTAATTATCTTTTTCATTTTTAACCTCCGTTAATTAACTGAAATATTTGTATCCTTGAATTATAACTATCGGCAACGTATACATAATTCCTGTCGTCAATATACAATCCTGCCGGCATCCAGAATTCACCCTTGCCTCGCCCCTGCTGCCCGAAACTATATAGAAAATTACCTGCCCGGTCGAATATCTGAACCGCATGAAACAAAGCATCTGCCACGTAAATATGGCCATACGTATCGGTTGCTATTCCCTTAGGTCGTGCAAACGAACCGCTGGCATCTCCTGCTTCTCCGAAAGTCGACACAAATTCGCCCTTCTTATTAAATATCTGCACCCGGAAATTCATGGCATCCACTACATAGGCATCACCTGCTTTATCTATGCAAATTGACGTGGGAAAATTGAATTGCCCGTTCTCATTACCTCTTGTGCCTATCCTTTTTATCAGTTCACCATTCCGCTTAAAAAGGGATACCCGGTGAGCTGCTGTTTCTACTACCCAAACCTCGTCTGTTACTTTATTATAAGCCACCCCGGTGGGCTGCTCAAAATGCATGGTATCATTTAACTGCAGTAGTTTTTTATCGTCCTTTTCAATCAGGAAAACCTTATTAAGCCGCGAATCTGTAAAAAGTATAGCTCCCCCGGGCAATGCGCACTCCCCTATCAGCGAATTGAAATAATGTTCCTTTTTTCTAATTGAATGGGGCTTCTCCAGTTTGTTCTTTTCCATCTTGTAAATGGTCTCAGCACCCTGATCCAGCACCCAGAAACTGCCGGGATTTGCAGCTATAATTGCTATTGGTCTGCCCAGATAAGATTCCCTTTCCTTCTGTACCAGGAAATTATATATTTTTTTGAACGAGTTTTGCTTCACCTCAGCTACAGCCCTGGCCGGATACTGACTTATCCATTTTATATAAGGCTGACCATTATTATCATCATGCTTATCTGTGGTTTTACCTTGTGCATAGCCGTATACCACCAGCAACATGCTTAGTAATAGGTGAACCGCTATTTTAGATAAACATTTATACTTCATCATAATTCCATTCCCTGCACTTCAGAAATAATTTACTCAAATAAAAATAATCCAAAGAGCAAATAACTGCTATTCAGATCAATTAATTAGTTCTTACCTTTCTTCAATATGGCTATATGCCCTGTTTTGGTTTACTTCTTTCAATATCGTTTCTGATAAAAAAACGACTTATTTTTGTATTGCAAATTAGTGTCTTATACTTATCCTCCATTAATAACAGGGGCAAAACTATCCCCGATGACTTTCAATTTCAATGATATTAATCATATAGTAAAATGACAAAACTCATACATCATTATAATATTTGAACGTAATATTGCACTCTAAACTATTCTAAACCACATAATGTTTATGCGCTTAAAAAATCTTAAATTAGTACTTGCCGCTTTCGCAGTAATCTTTACATCCTGCCAATCTTCTCAGGAAACCAAAGCTCCTGATGCCGGCCAAAACAATTTTCATAAAATAGTAGTAGAGGAGGTATTACAGGCTACCGAATACACCTATCTGCATGCCAAAGAAAACTCAAACGAGATTTGGTTGGCCGTACCTTCAATGGCTGCAAAAACCGGCGATACCTATTATTACGAAGGTGGAATTGAAATGAAAAAATTTGAAAGTAAAGACCTTAAAAAGGTATTCGAATCAATCATTCTCCTCGAAAAGCTGAATACAGAACCAAAAAGTTCTTCGGTTGTAGCTACAAATAAACCTTATGCTACCTCTGCCACTTCGCCCACTTCTGCTGCGACAGGCAACGATGGATCTGCGGCAAACAACGCCGAACCGGGCAAGGACGGCGCTCCCGCATCTGCTACCAGCTATACACGCACCCCACCTTCTATTGAGAAGAAAGAAATAAAAGTCGCTCCTGCCAAAGGTGGTATTACTATTGCTGAATTGTATGGTAAAAAGGAAAATTATTCCGGCAAAACCATTAAGATCAAAGGTCAGGTTACTAAGTATACCCCAATGGTAATGGGCAAAAACTGGATCCATCTGCAGGACGGTACCGATGCCGTCGGCAAATTCGACCTTACCGTTACTTCCGCGGCCGAATTGAAGGTGGGAGATGTAGTAACACTGGAAGGAAAGGTTAGCCTGAACAAAGATCTTGGCTATGGCTACTTCTTCGATGTAATCGTGGAAGATGCAACCATAATAAAATAGTCCGGCTTAAGATAATTACTTCGTTTTGATATATCAGAAAAGCATCACCTCATAAAGGGTGGTGCTTTTTTGCATAAATACAAGCTTCTTTTTTAGTGTATTGTTGATGTCCTGAATTGCATTCAGCTAAACCATGTATTGCAAAGTAACTCTCAACATGTACTAAATCCATTACACGCACAACCCATCTCTGGAATACATTCAATTGCCGCGATATGCGAAAATGAAAATGCCATTATGGAATACTATTCACATAATGGCATTTCAAAACCAACCAAAAAAAACTCTTAATAACATCTAGCTTATCGGCGCAAGTTTAGCCGTGAAGTGCCTTAGTAATGGAGACTCTTCAATGATCTTCAACCCTGTAATATCGTTCCTGTTATTAAACACTTCTATAATCACCTCAGCCACATAATCTATATGGCTCTGGGTATATACCCTGCGCGGTATGGCCAGCCTCACCAATTCCAGTTGTGCAGGAATAAGCTGGTGTGCCTCATCATACTTACCAAACATCAGCGAACCAATTTCTACGCCTCTTACACCACCTTCAATATATAAAGCCCCTACCAATGCCTGACCCGGATACTGGTCCAGAGGTATATGCGGCAAAAATGCTTTTGCATCCAGGTAAACAGCATGTCCGCCTGCGGGTTGCATTACCGGCACACCGGCATCTATCAACTTATCGGTCAGGTATTCTATGCTGCGTATACGGTATTGCAGGTAGCTCTCTTCCAGCACTTCTTCCAGGCCTATTGCAATAGCTTCCAGGTCGCGCCCTGCAAGTCCACCATAGGTAGGAAAGCCTTCTGTAATCACCAGAAGATTGCGGCATTTCAGCGCAAGTTCAGGATCGCGCATCGCCAGAAACCCACCAATATTGGCAAAGGCATCCTTCTTGGCGCTCATTGTGCATCCATCCGAATAAGAAAATATTTCCCTGGCTATCTCTTTCACCGGCACATTGGCATAACCTGCTTCCCGCATTTTTATAAACCATGAATTTTCGGCAAACCGGCAGGCATCAATAAACAACGGAATACAGTATTCACTGCATACCTTTCTTACTGCCCTTATATTCTCCATACTCACCGGCTGTCCGCCACCTGAGTTATTGGTGATCGTGATAATAACCAGAGGAATATTTTCTGCGCCTTTTTCAACAATAAATTTCTTCAGGGCCACCACATCCATGTTGCCTTTGAAAGGAGCCGGTATGGAGGGATGTTTGCCTTCTTCACATATCAGATCCACACCCTCTGCACCCGAAAACTCAATATTGGCGCGTGTAGTGTCAAACAAGGTGTTGGCCACAAAATACTTACCCTTACCCCCCATTATACTGAAAAGTATTTTCTCTGAGGCCCTGCCCTGGTGCGTAGGTATCACATCGGGCAGGCCTGTAATATCCTGCACTGCTGCTTTAAAACGAAAGAAACTCGGGCTGCCTGCATACGACTCATCTCCCCGCATGATCCCGGCCCACTGATTGCTGCTCATGGCGCTGGTACCGCTATCGGTAAGCAGGTCTATCAGTACATCATCCGAGCGTAACAGGAAAGGATTAAAATACGCCTCTTTTAGCAATTCTACCCTTTCTTCCTTTGTGTTGAAGTTGATTGGCTCAACTGATTTGATTTTGAATGGTTCTATAATTGTACGCATAGTTAAAGCATGTAAAATTTCACAAAAGTGCCGCTAATCCTGCATTGCCGGTATGACTATAATCATTTTAAACCAGATGAGTTTATGATTCATGTCATAGATAGATATTGCCATAAATGTCACTTTTACAGCAAATCGGGATGCACAGCAATCCTATATAAATTTTTTATGACAAATACTATTGCAACTGCAATCAATAAAGAGATACTTGAATTTACAGCAGGCAACAAAATCGCAACTATATGTTGCACTGAAGCCAACAAACCCTATTGTTTCAATGTATTTTATTCTTTTCTGGAAGAGGAAGGTTGCATTATTTTCAAATCCTCCGAAAGTACGCGTCATATGCAGATCCTGGCTGGCAATAACCATGTAGCAGGTACCGTAATTGCATCAGAGATCAGCCTGACCAAAGTGGAAGGCATACAATTTGAGGGTGTGATTGTCAATAAAGATACCGTCGGACTTAAAGCATCCAAATCATACTATTTGCGTTATCCCTTCGCGGTTACAGTCCCTGGCCGGCTATGGATACTTGAGCTGAACTCAATCAAGTACACCAATACCACCAATGGTATCAGCAACAAAAAAGCCTGGCAGCGCTAATGCGGGCTATCCATACTGTATTTTAACTGATCATCTGGCAGCAGATTAATATCTTCTTAACAAAAACACCTTAAAATCCTGATTACAATCAGTTCACAGGGAAAGGTTTGCCTATAATTTTGAAATTTCACAAACCGATATTGGATATGGAGATAATGGCCCCGGTGGGTTCATGGGAAAGTTTGCAGGCCGCTATTAAGGCTGGTGCCGATTCAGTTTATTTTGGTGTTGAGCAGTTGAACATGCGCGTAAAATCAGCCGCATCGCTTACCCTGGCCGATATTCCCCTGATTGTTGATGAGTGTAATAAACATAATATCAAGACCTATCTTACGCTCAATACCACCATGTATGATCATGATAAGCAACTGGCTAGCCATATTATTGCTAAATGCAAATCTGCCGGTGTAGATGCCATCATCGCCGCCGACTTCGCGGTGATCAACGAATGCAGAAAACAGGGTGTAAGCCTGCACATCAGCACTCAGGCCAATGTTACAAATATCGATACTGTGGAATTTTATTCTGCCTTTGCCGACCTCGTTGTGCTCTCCCGCGAGCTCACGCTCACACAGGTAAAAAGCATCGTGCAGGAAATAAACAGCCGTAAAATTTGTGGCCCAAAGGGCAACCTGATGCAGATCGAGGTTTTCGCCCATGGCGCTTTATGTATGGCCGTTTCCGGCAAATGCTACCTGAGTCTCGACTCCAACAATTCCTCTGCCAACAGGGGCGCGTGCGTACAAAACTGCCGCCACAAATACCTCGTTACAGACTTGGATAGCGGCAAAGAACTGGAGATAGATAATGAGTACATTATGAGTGCCAAAGACCTGTGCACTATCGACTTTCTGGATAAAATAAACGAAACAGGAATCTCAGTACTAAAGATAGAAGGCCGCGGCCGCGCAGCCGATTATGTATATACTACCGTAAAATGCTACAAAGAGGCTGTTACCGCATTGCAGGATGGCACATGGTCGCAGCAAAAAATTACCGACTGGAAAGAACGCCTGAGTACAGTGTTCAACCGTGGGTTCTGGGACGGATACTACCTGGGCCGTCAACTGGGCGAATGGAGCAATACCGATGGCAGCCAGGCTACCCGCAAAAAAGTTTTCCTGGGCAAGGCTGTAAAGTATTTCCCCCGCATAGGTGTGGCAGAATTTGCCCTCGAAGCCGGCGGACTGACAGTTGGCGACGAACTGCTCCTCATGGGCCCTGTAACAGGCATCGTGGCCCAAAAGGCAGAAAGCATCCACCTTGATATGGGCCCCGTAAATCAGGCCGAAAAAGGCAGTAATGTAGCCATTCCATTCCCCGATAAAGTAAGGCCGGGAGATAAACTCTATAAAATCGTCGCTACCGAATATGCCTAAGATACTCCACCACAGAGGCAAATGTATTGGTTGCAACATCTGCTACGAAATATGGCCCATCCGCTGGCGCCTCTCCCGTGCCGATGGCAAGTGTACCCTCGTAGATGGAATCGAAAAAAGAGGAGTCTGGCAAGTCGCCATCTCTTCCGACGAACTCTCCATCAACCACCAGGCCGCCGAAGCCTGCCCTGTTAAAATTATCAGGGTGATGGAGTGATTGATTCAATCGCAAACATTCTTGGCCAAACCCTCTTCAACCACAATTTCAATTCAGAAAAAGTGGAGATAGATGTAGCTGATTTGCCTGCGGGTGTTTACCTCGTTAAAATAAACGAAACTGAGGTGAGGAAATTTGTAAAGGAATAACCTATATCCACTCCTTCCTTATTTCAGGGTCTATCGGCTGGTAATTGATGTATTGCACAAACCTCGGCAAGTGGTGCGTATTTGGGCTGCTGCCATGAGGCAATGCATGGTGCCACAATATAAAATCCCCTGCATTAGCCGCTATAGGCAAAGGATTAAGCGCATAAAGGTCCTGCGTGCGCGGATTTGCGCCGGGCGGCAGGCCCTTCAGCCAGCTTTCAAGGGTATTATTAAAGCCGGGTATCAGGGTAAAAGCCCCCTGGTTTGCAGCGGTATCTGCCAGGTACAATATGCCCTGTGTACCAAACGGCATGGGCATTGCCAGGCTTACATCCCAATGCAGTCCTGGCCCCGGAAATTTATAGGTTTCGGTTTCGGGCGGATTAAACCCTACCCTATCTGTATTCACCAGTATATCCTTCCTGCCCCACAGTTGCTCAAATGCCTGCCTTATAATGGCGCTGTCCCTGTTCTTCTGCAATTGCTCATGCTGAAATAACTGCACCATTATTCCCTGCCTGTCTTTATGGTGGTTATACCATGTACCCGCATCATTACGGTCAATTCCCAGGTATTCGCATATCAGCGCCACCGTTTTTTCACAGTCTTCTTTTGGCGCTGCTCCCCGCAAAATAACATATCCATGTTCATCCCAATGAGCCAGATCAGCTTCTGTCAGTATTTTGGATACGCCCTCGGTTACCGGGCCTGATTTTCCGGTAAGCTGATCGTTAAAATCTTTAATCCTTTCAGGTGATATATAGCCATTATTCACACCAAGTATCCAGTCTTCTAATTCTTCAAATCCGGGATGCTCGTTGTATAGGTATCTTATGGTTTGCTCCAGGCCAAGGCCCAGAATACTCAGCAGCATCACATCTGCTGCCCATTCTTCTTCAAATGCATTTTGATCAATCTGCCTGGCTCTTTTCGCCATCGATTTCCACCAGTAACGCTTAAGATGCATAATATTCAGCTTACCTGTTTCGGCGCTGGCAGGTATAGTCATATCTGTTTCGGCAATAGGCATATTAAAATTTTAAGTTTTGAAATTAATGTTAAAAAACCGGATTCAAAAACTATTTCCCAGTATCGGCTAAGTCTATCCCCAAACCCAGTTTTCCTGGCCATGTATAAAATAAGCTGTACTGCCATCAGGCCTCCTTACCGCAAGTGTGCCATCAGACATAGCCTTGATCAGCTCCACCTCCTGTTCACCCTCAGCAGTAATAAATTTCTGCGGCAGGCCTTTTTTATATAAAATTTCATTATATGTAGCCATCACTGATTGTTGCTGCAGCCCGCTATCCAATTGCATTACAATGCTGTCTCTGATCTCTTCGCACATCATTTTCAGGTCAAAATCTAAACCTGATGCTATTTTTAACGAGGTGGCAAAAGGCAATTCCAGCGCAAAAGAGGATTGTTTCACATTCAGCCCAAGCCCTATTATGCTGTGCGTCCAGATGCTGCCGCGCAACACATTCTCAATTAATATGCCTCCTGCCTTTTTGTCATTGATGATTATATCATTAGGCCATTTTATATGAACAGTATATTGGTCCGATTTTTCTTTCAAAATTTTGGCAATTGCCCCTGCTATGGCCGCACTGAATACAAATTGCTCTCTTATTGTCACTTTTGGCACTACTATCAGGCTCATCATCAGACACTCACCCGGCCCAGCCACCCATGTTTTACCCCTTTGCCCCTTACCGGCCAGTTGGTTCCGGGCCATAATTGTCAGTCCGTGTTGTGCCTTATTAGCATCTATTAGCTCCATGGCATAATTATTGGTACTGTCAATAGTATCAAGTTCTATTATAGAATAATATAGTAAAGCCATGTGGTTAAGTGAGAAAAGATTTATAATTTTGGTAAATTAACGTAATAAACTAACAAAAATAGCCATAAAAGATTTGGATAAAATATTGACTGCAGTATCAGAACGAAAAAAGACGTCTACCCGTCTTACAAAAAATAGCAAGCTATTTAAAACAATCATAAACGCAATACAGGAAAAAAAAGGTGATAAGATTGTTTCTCTGGATCTTAAAAAGATCGATGAAGCTGTAGCCGATTATTTCATTTTGTGCGAAGCCAGATCTAATATTCAGATCAATGCTATTGCTCAGAGTATTGATGAAATGGTGGAAAGAGAGTGTGGCGATCAGCCTTTTCATATCGAAAAAGGCGATACCTGGACTTTGGTAGACTATGTCAATATCGTTGTCCATATTTTCCAGCACGAGCAAAGAGCATTTTACAATCTCGAGAGTCTTTGGGAAGATGCGGCCAAAACCGAATACTAAGAAATTCACAAATAATAAGCATAAGTTTAATATATCAAATGGAAGATAATTCACAAAAACCCGGCATGAAACCGGTAAATGATAATAACCCGAATCAGCAACGCAAAGGCCCGAAATTCAATTTCTATTGGATTTATGGTATCATTCTTCTCGCAATTCTGGGTGCTCAATTCGTTAATTCTAATTTTGGAACCGCAACTCAGGAAAAAAGCTTTCAGGATTTTCAGGACGATCTGGCTAAAGGAAATGTAACCAAGTACAAGGTCATCAACAACGACCATGTTGAGGTTTTCTGCAAACCGGGAACCGGCGCCGCCGCTGCCAACGGAAAGCCCGCTGCCAATGGCGCCGAGAACATCTACACGTTCAAAATCGGTACTGTCGACCAGTTCAACAAAGACCTTGCCGAAGCTAAAAAAGCTATTCCCGACGCTGGCAAAGTACCGGTATTCTACGATCAGCAGGGAGACTATCTTCATTTCCTGCTCAATACCATAATGCTGCCTGTGATTTTCATTGTGGCTATGTGGTTCCTGGTATTCCGCAAAATGGGTTCCGGCGGTGGTGGTGGTGGCGCTGGCGGTATTTTCAATATCGGCAAATCTAAAGCTCAGTTGTTCGAAAAAGGAACTCGTGTTAATATCACATTCAACGATGTTGCAGGTCTGGATGAGGCTAAGGTAGAGGTAATGGAGATTGTGGACTTCCTTAAAAACCCCAAAAAATATACTGCCCTTGGTGGTAAAATACCAAAGGGAGCATTGCTCGTAGGCCCTCCCGGCACAGGTAAAACCTTGCTGGCAAAAGCTATGGCTGGCGAGGCCCAGGTACCGTTCTTCTCCATGTCTGGTTCCGATTTCGTCGAATTGTTTGTAGGTGTGGGCGCCAGTCGTGTACGCGATCTGTTCAAACAGGCCCGCGAAAAAGCGCCTTGTATCGTATTTATTGATGAAATAGATGCCATCGGTCGTGCCCGTGGCAAAAACGTGGTAATGAGCAATGACGAGCGCGAGAATACGCTTAACCAGTTGCTGGTTGAAATGGATGGGTTCAGTGGTGATAGTGGTATCATTGTTCTTGCAGCTACCAACCGCCCCGATGTACTGGATACTGCCCTGCTTCGTCCGGGCCGTTTCGACCGCCAGATTTCAATTGACATTCCGGATGTAAAGGGAAGGGAAAAAATATTTGATGTGCATCTGAAGCCTATCAAACGTTCTGCCGACCTTGACATTAAAAAACTGGCTTTGCAGACCCCCGGTTTTGCCGGTGCCGATATCGCCAATATTTGCAACGAAGCCGCCCTTATCGCTGCCCGTAAAGGCAAGTCAGAAGTGGACATGAGCGACTTCAACGATGCCATCGACCGTGTTATTGGTGGTTTGGAAAAGAAAAACAAGATCATACTTCCTGAAGAAAAACGAATTATAGCCTATCATGAAGCTGGTCATGCGGTATCTGGCTGGTATCTGGAGCATGCGCATCCGTTGGTTAAGGTAACTATTGTACCGCGTGGCGTAGCTGCTTTGGGTTATGCCCAGTACCTGCCAAAAGAAGTCTATATACGCACTACCGATCATTTGCTCGATGATATGTGTATGTCCCTGGGTGGCCGTGCAGTTGAAGAACTTATTTTCGGTAAGATCTCTACTGGCGCTTTAAGCGATTTACAGCATGTTACCCGTTTAGCTTATGCCATGGTTTCTATGTATGGCATGAATAAACTCATTGGCAACATATCCTTCTACGATCCGCAAAATGAAAACAGTTTCTCCAAACCATACTCTGAGGAAACCGGTAAAATGATCGATGATGAGGTGAGGAAACTGGTGGAAATGGCTTATCAGAGGGTAAAACAAATGCTGGTTGATAAAACCGAATCAGTAAAACTCATTGCCGAAGAACTCCTCAAACGCGAAGTATTATTCAAGGACGATATGGAACGCCTCCTGGGCAAACGCCAGTACGAAGATGCTATTGTAGCAGAAGATGTGCCGGTAGTACCGGAAAGCGTGCTGAACCCCAATATTTAATTTTATCCAAAATTTAAAGCCTAAGCCAAAAAGTTGTACTTTGGCTTAGGCTTTTTTGTTTTCATGCTGAAAGCCTACTTTTGGTTTCAATTTTTGGACCATTTTTTATCAATGCAGACGTTCAAGACATCTAAAGCACGGGAGAATATACTGAGCCGCATCCGAAAAGGGCTTGGCGGTCAGCCTTTGCCCATGCCGTATCCTGATGCCGAAAAAGATAACCACTCACTATTTGCCAATAATAGCGCAGAACCGGAAGAAACTTTTGCCAGTGAATTTATTAAGCTGGGTGGCAAATTTATTTTTTGCGAGAACGAGCAGGAATTGATGCAGAATATTACCATCCTTTATGAGAACAGGGGATGGAGCCAGTTGCTCTGTGCCGATGAAAGGTTGCTGAAATTATTCCGTAATAACAAGATTGATATACTCGCCCCTGCCGATGCCGGTTTTGAGAGCGCTGACGCATGCATTACAGGCTGCGAAATGCTGGTAGCGCGCACAGGATCAATTTTACTAAGCAGCAGGTTGAATATGGGCCGTATGGCCCCAGTTTATTTCCCTGTGCATATTGTATTTGCTTTTGCCAACCAGATTGCCCCTGATATTGAAGATGGCATTAACGCCCTTAAGAAAAAATACGGCAACGACCTCCCTTCCATGATCAATCTGGCTTCCGGCCCCAGCCGCACCGCCGATATCGAAAAGACCCTGGTTGTAGGCGTACACGGCCCCGGCGAGGTTTTCTGCTTCTTTATTAATGCGGATATGTAAATGCTCCGGGAAAGTGCAGAGTTATGGGTTTTCCGGAAAGTAGATTGTGTAATGCTCAACTGTACATACTATAAATAATACTGCAATTACCCCCGATAATACGGACACCCATTTCCATCTTTTGTCTCTGATAAAAAAAGATGCCACAATCGTCAGTAACATCAACGCATCTGTTATACCGAGTGCAACACCGTTTGCCCAATTATTAAAAACGTCAGCGAAGTCATACCCATTCCGCTTTGTTGTAAGTGACATGATCAAAATTTCAAAAGGCCCTTTATTAAAAGGAATGAAACAATCATTCAACATCCTGCTCATGAAAAACAAAAATTTTCCCAGGCAAAAAACATAAAATGCCAGCGGAAAAAACTTTAGCCACTTCAGTTCAATAACCCTGCGGTAAATGCTCATGCGCTAAAAATACAAATATAATTGCCTAAAAAGATCCATTTGGTATCATATTGCCAACCCGCCGGCAATGTTAGGTCTTTCAGGATATACACTCAGTTTGAGCAATTTAGGATGTACAACCAGATCCATATCCTCCATGGGTATTGCGCCAAGTAGTACAGTATCGCCCATTACCATGGCACCTACAAAGCAAGACCTGTCTTCAAATTCTAATTTTATCGGGCCAACATATGGCACTTCTATGATTTGCCCGTTGGCTAATTTCACATCTCTTTTCTGCAATTCTTCCAGCTTTAACTGCATGGCAATTTCCCGGGTAATACACAGATAGGTTGCGCCTGTATCAACAAGGCAGGTACTTTCAATAGGCTTCAGACTAATATCCCTTGCATTCGACAATCTGATATTTGTATCAATCAAAGACATGACCTTTTTTTTTGTAAAAATACCGAATTGCCTCAATTAAAAAAAGGCTGCCCGAAAGCAGCCAAAATTTCAAAGTTATCACAACAACCACATTAATCACATTCCTGCATTAATCACATTGCCGCATTATCAAAGGTGTATTGCTTCACCCAGCGCCGCTTCCACTGCATCCTTCACACCTTCGCTCATAGTTGGGTGCGGATGTATACTATCCAGCACTTCCTGCCATGTTGTTTCCAGCTTACGGGCCACTACAGTTTCTGCTATGGTCTCTGTTACATTATAGCCTATCGAGTGTGTACCCAGCCACTCGCCATATTTAGCATCAAATATCACCTTTACAAAGCCTTCGGTAGCGCCGCTGCCCACTGCCTTACCCGATGCCGAGAATGGGAACTTACCCACCTTGATTTCATATCCTGCATCACGCGCTTGCTTCTCGGTCATACCCACGCTGGCTATTTCTGGCGAGCAATAGGTACATCCCGGGACATTGCCATAATCTAGCGGCTCAGGCATGTGCTTATGCTTTCCTTCTTTATGAGCTATTGCTTCCACACAAATTATGGCTCCCTTCGAGGCCACATGCGCCAGTGCCTGCCCCGGAGTAATATCTCCTATAGCATATATGCCTGCCACATTGGTATTGTAATATTTATCAACCAGCACCTTGCCTTTATCTGTCTTTATATTGAGCGACTCAAGACCTATATTTTCTATATTGGCGGCAATACCCACTGCGCTCAGCACTACATCAGCTTCAAGGGTTATCTCCCCTTTATCTGTCTTCACGGTAGCCTTCACCCCTTCGCCCGATTTTTCCACCTTCTCCACCGAAGCATTAGTCATTACCGTCATGCCTTTTTTACGGAAACATCTTTCCAGTTCTTTCGATACTTCCTCATCTTCCACCGGTACAAGTCTGGGCAGAAATTCCACGATGGTAACCTTTGTGCCAAGGCTGTTATAGAAGTAAGCGAACTCAACACCTATCGCACCAGATCCTACTACTATCAGGCTCTTGGGCTGCTGTGGCAGATTCATGGCTTCGCGGTAACCTATTACCATCTTCCCGTCAAAGGGCAGATTAGGCAACTGGCGTGCGCGCGCCCCTGTAGCCAATATCACATGGCGGGCCTGGTAAGCAGTCATTACTCCATCCGCTCCGGTAACTTCAACTTCTTTTTTGGCGTTCAGTTTACCCTTACCCATGATCACGTCTATCTTGTTCTTCTTCATCAGAAACTGCACACCCTTGCTCATCCTGTCGGCTGTATTACGGCTGCGCTTGATAACCGCATTAAAATCAGCCTTAAAATCTGTGGCTATAATGCCATAATCTGCCGCATGGGTAAAGTTCTCATACACAGTGGCCGACTTAAGCAGGGCCTTTGTAGGAATACATCCCCAATTCAGGCATATACCACCCAGGCTTTCCTTTTCCACAACTGCTGTTTTATAACCCAACTGAGATGCCCTGATTGCTGCCACATATCCTCCGGGGCCGCTGCCGATAACGATTATATCATATGCCATAAATGAACATTTTTTAAAAGTAAGTATGCAGGTTTTGAGTGGCAAATGTAATGAAAAAGTGAGTACACAGGTATTATATATACCTATGCCCTGCCTGAATAGTTAAACACCTTTGTACATCTCAGAGCATACGCATTAAAATTGTATTGCGTATGCCCTGGTATTCTCCATGGCGTCATACATGAAGTCCTGTACGGATTTTGCGAATAAGATTCCCTGCCTAATAGTTCATTCGGTCAAAAGCCATTTATAGAAAAGCAAGTTGCCTGCACATTGGTTAGCGCATTGGCAAGAGATGTGAAAGAAAGAAGTGAGCCGGGGAATATAGCAGCAATAGAAAAAAGATCTGATGATCTTGCAAAAAGAGCGTTGAATGTTTAGGCTTGGAAAATTTAACAGCCATCTTTTTCTAACAAACACTAAAAACATAACTCAAAGAGTTGAGGTTTGGAATGGTGCAGAGTTATGGAAAGTATCTACATATCTTCCATTCTGAATTTGCTCTGTTTTCTGATATAATATAAGTGCGCTATCCCCAATACTTCGGGATATAGGCCACTGAAGCATAATAGTAGTAATAGCCTCTGGACTTAGAATATTTTTTCAGGAATAAGCGTGGGGTTAGTTGACCATGATCCAGGTGAAGCCGAAGCGGATGAGGGCATCGGGGGTGGCGTAGACGGGGGTGTAGGAGAGGCCGGTCTTGTTGTAGTTGTAAACGGGTGTGCCGGTATAGAGCAGGGTATTGCCTGCGAAGAGTTGTTGGAGATTGTCGCCCATCACATAGGCACGTAGCCGCTTGATGCGGAAGTTGAAGAATACGGTGAGTTCGGGATTATTGCTGACGTAGCTGGTGGTCTGGTTGTAAAACCTGTTGAGCAGGGCATCGTAACCTGCCGGGTGGTAGGCGGTGTTGTAGCGCATCTCGAGGCCGGTAGCTATTTTGAGGCGGCGATGGAAGGCTGCTTTCTCGAAGGTGAGCTGGTGGCGGCCCATGAGGGTGGGCACATTCACAGGTGCATTGTCGGGAAGCTGCTGGTAAACGAGTTCGTTGCCGAGATAAAAATCGCCGAGGCGGAAGACCTTGCGCAGCCACAACTGGGTAATAGAAAATGGCACGGTATAACTGGCGGGCCGCTCGCTGTCGTTGATATAAATGTAATTGGCAATGAGGTAGTTTTTAGCTCCGGCGGATATGTGGTAAAGCGGATATTCGATGGTGGCGTAAAGCTGGGTAATACTCTCATTGCTGAAGGTGAAGAATGATTTGGTGTACATGTTTTCGTAGTTGGTGTAGCTATACGGTGCGCTGTTCACCTGTTGCTGCACTCCTGCCAGAAAGCGGCCCAGATTGTTGCCCAGGTTTTTGCCTATATGGGCATTGGCCACAAAGTTGCCGGCATCCTGCCCGGCCAGGAAGAACTGGGTATTGAGACCATAGTCCCACGCGCGGGAGGTGAGGGCTTCTTTTACCACACTGGCTACCAGGTAGGTGCTGATAATGCTGCTGCGGTCGAGGCCGGTGGAGTAATAGAGTTTGGGCAGACTGTCGTGAATAAGATTGGCGGTGGGCACAGATATGAACTGGTCGTATCGGGTACCTAACCCGGCGCTGAATTCCATTTGCTTACCCTCATGACCTATAAAACCATTGAGCAATAACCGGTTATCGACCCAGAACCATTTTTGCTGCGTAAAGACAGAATCGAGACCAGCGGCATAATAATTGGTACCCGTATTGGGGAAGCTGTAATTGAACAGGCTGAGGTAGCGCAGGGAGTCGGGTTTGAGGTCTTTGTAGGTATGCTTTTCGGTGCTGAGCTCGAGCTTGTGGGTAATGCTGAAGCGGGGAATAAGTTTGTAGGTGAACTGGGTAGAGTCCTGATTGTAGGTGGTATCGCTGCGGCCCCAGCGGTAGCTGTGCTGGAGCAGGAGTGTGAAGTCGCGCTGCACATTGGTAACAGGTGACCGGGTGAGGCTGTAGGCGCCGTTTTCGTAGGCTGTGTTCACCGTTTTGCGATCCTGAAAAGCAGGGTCATCGAGTTGGGTGGTACTGAGGATACCGCCGTTTTCGTCGTGCTGGATCTTATTGTAGGCCATGGCGGCATATAGCTCATAATGCTTGTCGAGGCTTTTATAGTTGGTCGTGAAACCGGCAATATCGTGGTTGTTGCGCTGTGTCTGGTAAAAGCCGGATGAGTTGACCTTGCGGTAGTCTACTGCGAAGTTCCAGTTGGGCTGAATATTCTGGGTGTGTATAATGCCCACTGTTTGCTCGAGTTTGGAGCCAAGCTGGTAGTTGAATACAGAGTAGGGCCGAAGGGTCTGGTAGAAATTCATGCTATCGACGTTGAGCCGGTAGGCATCGTTGATGTGGTAGCCGAGTGATGGCCCAACCCGGTTTTCGGGAGCGAACATCAGTTGGTTTACAGGGCTGCCTAGGTTGCCCATGTCGCGGCCCCAGCCGGGGGTAAACAGATTGTGCTGAAAGGAATGCAGGGAGGTATCCTGGGCATACACTTTGGCCGAATTGAGTTTTTGCCAGGTTGTTTTGGAGTCTTCGTCCTTCCACTTGCCGGTGTTGGACTTGTTCATGGAAGTGTCCTTGCCGTTGGGTATCGTATTGATGCCATTGGTGCCGGGGGTAACCTGGGCAAAAGACCGCCCGCCACAGGCCAGGAGGCATATGAGCAAACAGAATGATATGGCAATTTTACCCGGTATGGTGTTCAACTATAGCTGCTTTAGGGCGGATGCCAGGGTGCTGGTAACCGAGGGGCAAAGGTAACCCCCTAAACCATAAAAATGTATTAAAAAAACAAAGTGCCCGTTTTGCCAGTATAGTCAGGTATTAATTGCCTATACGAGCTACCATACCGGCAACAAGTGCGGCCATTTTGGGTGCAGCGGCATTGGCGGCTTCCAGTACCTCTTCGTGGGTTATGGTTACGGGCTCATCGCTGATACCGATATCGGTAATAACGCTGATGGCAAAAACACGAATGCCGGCATGGCGCGCCACTATCACCTCGGGCACTGTGCTCATGCCTACCGCATCGCCGCCTATAGTATGCAGCCAGCGATACTCGGCAGGAGTTTCGAAGGTGGGGCCCTGGAGGCCTATGTAAATGCCGGAGCGAACGGTTATGCATTTTTCGTGGGCTACCTGGCGGGCCAGTTCGATCAGTTCGTGATCGTAAGCCACGCCCATATCGGGGAAGCGGGTGCCGAGGCGATCATCGTTGGGGCCACGCAGCGGATGCTCGGGGAAGAGGTTGATATGGTCTTTGATGATCATAAGGTCGCCAATGGTGAAACCGGGATTGGTTCCGCCGGAGGCATTGCTTACCATAAGGGTATGCACGCCAAGCGCCTTCATGACCCGAACCGGAAAGGTGACCTCTTCCATATTGTAGCCCTCGTAGTAATGAAAGCGGCCGGCCATGAGCATGACTTCGGTTCCGCCTATTTTGCCAAAAACGAGCGAGCCGCTATGGCCCTTTACCGTGCTGACAGGGAAGTTGGGTACCTGGCCATAGGGCAGTTCCAACTCTTTCTCAATAAGATCGACGAGGCCGCCGAGACCACTGCCGAGGATGATGCCTATTTTGGGCTGAGTTTTTACTTTTTGCTGAATGAAAGCAGCGGTAGTTTGTATTTTATCGTATAAAGACATTGCGGGGATGAAATTATTGAGCGGTAAATATACAAAGGAGGTGGGAAAATGGGAGAGCGGGTACATGAACGTAACAATTTTGCCATATTGGATTTCATATTTGTCCACTATGCGCGAGGTAGGATAGCTCCTATGGAGCATAGCCCACATTTATTTATAATAGTTACAAAGCGGTTGCTCCTAACGGAGCATTTGGAATTATTTAAGGAAAAGAATATTAGCGATGGTTTTAGTTGTACCCAATTTTGCCGGATTCCTTCTACATTTAAATAAATTAGTTACCATTGATTTAACGGAGGAAAATGTAAATTTGCCGCTCACAAAAAAAATAAAGCAAAGGGTATCAATGGCAATATTAGGTAATCTGATAGCACGTTCGTTACAACTTCGTAAAAAATTCAAACTACCGGTAGCCTCACCGCAGACGTATCAACGCCATGCACTGAGGCAATTATTGGAGCGGGGGCAGTATACCTCGTTCGGGAAGCACTATGGTTTTGGTGATATTCTGAGTAAGGAGATCGATTTTGTAAAAGCATTTCGTGAGCGGGTACCGGTGTGCACTTATACCGAGATGCACCAGAACTGGTGGTATCGTTGCCAGGAGGGTGAAGAGAATGTGAGCTGGCCGGGTAAGGTAAAATACTTTGCACTTAGTTCGGGAACATCGGAAGCGGCGAGTAAGCATATACCTGTGACCCAGGATATGATCAAGTCGATCAAGAAGGTAGGGTTCAAGCAGTTGTACAGCATGGCCAATTTTAAAATAAGGCCTGTTGCGTTTGAGAAAGGGATTCTGATGCTGGGTGGCACTACCTCCCTGTTTGAGAAAGGGGAGTATTATGAAGGTGATATGAGTGGCATCAGCGCAAAGAATATGCCGCGCTGGATGTCATCATTGCTGTATAAGCCGGGGCAGCGGATAAGTAAAAGGCATAAATGGGAAGACCGTATCAAGCTGATCGTGGAAAAGGCGGACCAGTGGGATGTGGGTATAGTGTGCGGTGTGCCGGCCTGGGTTCAGATAGTACTGGAGCGGGTAATAAAGCATTATGGCGTAAAAAATATACATGAGATATGGCCCAACCTGAGTGTGTACATACATGGCGGCGTATCGATAGAGCCTTATAAGGAAAGTTTCAAGCATGTGTGGGGCAAGCCGGTTACCTTTATTGAAACCTATATGGCTTCAGAAGGTTCGTTTGGTTTTCAGGCGAGGCCAGGAGCGGGGATCAAACTGGTGCTGAACGCGCAGATATTTTTTGAGTTCATTCCTTTTACCGATGAAAATTTTGACGAGCACGGCAACCCTAAACCCAATCCGGTAACGTATCTGGTAAATGAGGTGCAGGAAGGCGTGGAGTATGCAGTAGTACTGAGCACCTGTGCAGGGGCCTGGCGATATATAATAGGCGATGTACTGCGGTTTACCAATGCAAAGGAGCATGAAATTGCTATTGTGGGGCGTACCAAGCAGTTCTTAAGCCTGTGTGGTGAGCATATGTCGATAGACAATATGAACAAAGCCATTGAGACTGTTTCTAAAAGACTGAATATAACTATAAGGGAGTTTGCAGTAGCCGGACTTAAGTATAATAATCTTTTTGCTCATAAGTGGTATGTGGGCTGTGATGACCCCAATCTGGACCCGGTAAAACTGAAGGAATTACTGGATGAAACATTATGCAAGCTGAATGACGACTATGAGGTAGAGCGGACCAGTGCGCTGAAGGAGCTATTTGTGCAGGTGCTTCCAGCCAGAGTATTTATAGATTATCTGCGTGCCAAGGGCAAGGAAGGGGCGATGAGCAAATTCCCGAGGGTGCTTAAGGGCGGCACTTTGCAGGATTGGGAACAATACCTGGAAAGTAATAAGATAGCACCGATTGCGGAGGCGTGATTTATATGTGATATTTATTTCATTAAAATTGTCATTCTACCCATTAAATCAGCAATTACTGATTTAATGGGTAACTTATTTAAAGCAACTTATCTTTACGTGGAATTTAAGCTATAATGGGTAAGACAATTTTAATTACCGGAGCAACTTCGGGATTTGGTAAGGCGATAGCCGAGCGGTTTGCAAAAAATGGCTATACAGTTTGTATTACAGGCCGCAGGGAAGACAGGCTCCAGACGCTGAAAGGTCAACTGGAACAGCAATATGGTGTTAGCGTGATAACGCTATGTTTTGATGTGCGGGACAGAAAGCAGGTAGAGGCCGCCCTGACCGAACTGAAAACCCAGGTGAAAGCTATAGATATTCTGGTTAACAATGCTGGCCTGGCGGCTGGTTTAGCTACCATAGACGAGGGTAATATTGATGACTGGGAAACCATGATAGATACCAATGTTAAGGGTTTGCTATATGTGACCAGGCAGATAGCGCCACTTATGAAAGCCCAGGCATACGGCCACATTATCAATATAGGCTCTACGGCGGGTAAGCAGGTATATAAGAATGGTAATGTTTATTGCGCTACAAAGTTTGCAGTTGAAGCTCTTAACCAGGCAATGCGGATAGATCTGCTACCCTATGGCATTAAGGTGACAGCTATAAATCCGGGTATGGCAGAGACTGAGTTTTCGCTGGTGCGGTTTAAGGGTGATGCAGACAGGGCCAGGGGGGTATATGCCGATCTCAATCCGCTACGGGCGGAGGATATTGCTGATATAGCCTGGTATTGTGCCACATTGCCACCCCATGTATGCATCAATGACCTCACGGTTACTTGCCTTACTCAGGCGAGTGGGTTTTATTCGATAAAGGAGGCGGAGCGGAAACCCCCGTCCCCTCCCGATGAAAAATCGGGACCTTGTGCCGGGGAGCCATCGATTTAGCTTTGGATCTTGGCTTGGGGTTTAGTATTGGGATTGGGCGTAATTGTTTTTGAGGAAAGTTAGTAGTTCCCCACAAGGTAATATTGAGTTTTAGGTTTTAAGGATTTTGGGTTTATGTATATAGCAACAACACAGATAAGGGTGAGGTATGGGGAGACTGACCAGATGGGGTATCTCTACTATGGTAATTATGCACTTTATTATGAAGTGGGTCGTGCTGAGGCTATCAGGGACCTGGGGTATACCTACAGGGAACTGGAGGAAATGGGTATAATGATGCCGGTAGCGGAATTGAGTTCGCATTATTTCAGGCCTGCACTTTATGATAACCTGATAACGGTAAAAACCATACTGAAAGAACTACCAGAGGGGCCTAAAATACAATTCCATTCGGAGTTGTATAATGAGGAAGGACTGTTGTTGAATAAGGGGATAACCACACTGGTGTTTTATGACCCTGTGCAAAAGAAGAAGACCAATATGCCTGTAGAATTGTATGACCGGCTAGCGCCATTTTTTGTAAAAAATCATGAGTAATATAGCTGCAGCCATTATAACCATTGGCGATGAATTGCTGATAGGGCAGGTGATAGATACCAATTCGGCATGGATAGCCAGGCACCTAAATGAGCAGGGCATAGATGTGCTGCGCAGGGTGGCTGTGGGAGATAGCCGGGATGCTATAGTGAATGCGCTGAATGAGGAACTGGCACAAGCCTCGCTGGTAATAATAACAGGAGGCCTGGGACCAACCGCCGATGATATTACCAAGCCATTGCTCAATGAATATTTTGGCGGGAAAATGGTAATGGATAAAAGGGTGCTGGCGCATGTGAAAAATATTTTTTCCAGAAGAAACAGACCTTTCCTGGAGCGGAATATGAAGCAGGCAGAGGTGCCGGATGTGTGTACTACACTGTTTAATGAAATGGGTACAGCTCCGGGCATGTGGTTTGAGAAAGACGATAAAGTAATAGTATCGCTGCCGGGTGTACCTTTTGAGATGGCGCACATTATGGAGCGTGAAGTATTGCCCAGGCTGGAAAAACGTTTTTTCAGTGATGCAATACTGCACAGGTCTATTATTACAGCAGGTGAGGGGGAAAGTTTTGTAGCGGAAAAATTGCAGGACATGGAAGCGGCTTTGCCTGCGCATATCAAACTGGCATATTTGCCGGGTGCGGGTATGGTGAAGTTAAGGCTTACCGGGCGGGCAGCAGATGCACAAATGCTGGATAAAGAATTGCAGGCCTGGCAAATGGAGTTTGCCGGCAGGCTGGAAAGCATAGTTGTATCGCTGGAGGATATACCTATGGAGCATATACTTGGCAAGTGGTTGACTAAGAACCACAAGACAATAGGATTGGCTGAAAGTTGTACCGGAGGGAATATCTCTCATCATCTTACCCAGATAAATGGCGCATCGAATTATTTTAACGGATCGATAGTGTGCTACCAGGAAGAAATAAAAGTTAAGTTGCTGGGGGTAAAACTGGAGACCATAAATAATTTTGGCGTAGTAAGTGAGGAGGTTGTAACCGAGATGGCTAAAGGGGCTTTGATGGCTTTGGAATCGGATTATGCATTTGCCATAACGGGCTGGCTGAGCGCAGTGGAAGGGGAGCAAGTGCCGGTGGGTACCATCTGGATGGCGGTATGTGATAAAGATAAAATAAGGACCAAAGTATTTCATTTTATCTACAACCGGGAAATGAATAAAGTAATGGCTACCTCAATGGGAATGCTGATGATCTGGAAATTTATTAATGGCAAATTATAGTTTTCCTCATTTTTTTTGCTAAAAAATAAATTCTCAGCATAATATTTGCTGTATAAGTTCAAACACTGAAAACTATGTCAGGTAATATCGGCTTTACTACAAATGCTATGGGAGGTACAACCAAACCAACTATGAAAGTTCCTGTAATTTTTCTGATAGGGATGCCGGGTGCGGGTAAAACCCATTGGGGCAGGATAGTGGCAAAAGAATATGACTGGCAGTTTACTGATCTGGACAAGTATATAAGTGAACAGGAAAAGGCGAGTATACCGGCGCTTTTTGCATCCTATGGTGAAAATGGGTTCAGGGAGCGGGAAAGTAAATGCCTGGCGAGGCTTATAAGCGGAATAAAAGAGCCCATGATTGTGGCATGCGGGGGAGGAACACCCTGTTTTGCCGGAAATATGCAGCTAATGCAGGAAGCAGGCATTGTAGTGTACCTTGAATCGGGAATAGGGACTTTATTGCAGAATCTGGAACAAAGTGAAGAAGTGAGGCCATTACTTAAAGGCCGGGGAGACATGGCGGAGTATCTGAAAAAAATGCTGAAACAAAGGGAAAAGTATTACCAGCAGGCAAATTATATTTTAGATACAAAATTCATTTCCCTTATTACCTTTGAGGAAATAGTATCTAAATGTATAAACCAGCTTTAATATCAGGGACAATGTTGGCCGCACTTGCAGTAATGCTTGGGGCTTTTGGTGCGCATGCACTAAAAGTGAGGTTGGCGCCTGATCAGTTGGCGATCTATGAGAAGGGCGTGCAGTACCAATTCTACCATAGCTTTGCACTTCTACTTACAGGCATTGCTTATTTATCTTATCCGGTAAAAAAACTAAGATTAAGTACCCTGTTTTTTACTGCGGGAATTGCTTGTTTTAGTGGTTCGCTATATGCCATGTCCTTACTAAGTATGTATAGCATAGGATTTGGCCCTATAGGAATTATAACACCTATAGGCGGATTGTTTTTTATCGCAGGATGGCTTTCCTTATTTCTGGCAGTACTCAAAAAGGCATAAATTATATGAAGCGATTTAATTCAGCGTTTTTCATCATTGTCAGTATAATTATGGCGGGGATAGCCTTTTTAACTTTCAGGGAAGCCTATGCCAGGGATGAAGGGAAAATAGGTACAGGATTTATCCGCAATTTCCTGGCCGACATGTTTAATGTTATGCGTTTCCCTACCCATACCCTGCTAAAAGGATGGTCGAGGGTACCATTGAACTTTTCATTAGGTTTGCTGGTTAACTGTCTTTTATATGCTTTTATTCTGGAAAGGATTTTATATTTTATTATCAGGCCCAAAGGAGAGGAAGATTCTGATTGATGAAAGCCGTTGCATTGATACCTGCCCGATATGGAGCTACGAGATTTCCCGGAAAACTGCTTGCAACCATTAATGGCAGGAGCGTTATCAGGAGAACATATGAATCAGTGGTTCAAACAGGTTTATTTGAATCAGTGATTGTGGTGGCGGATACTGATGAGCTTATTGATGAAATTGTAAGCCATGGAGGAAATGCTGTAAAAAGCAAGGGGCTATATGAAAGCGGGACAGACCGCATAGCCGAGGTTGCAGCAAATATTGATGCCGAAATAATTGTGAATGTGCAGGGCGATGAGCCTTTTGTGCAAAAGGAGCCACTGGAGCAATTGCTGAACCTTTTTAAAGGCGATTTCGTGAACAGGGTGCAGGTTGCATCGCTTGTGCAGCCATTAACGGATACGGCATTAATAAAAGATCCAAACTATGTAAAAGTGGCCCTTGACCTAAGGAATAATGCCTTATTTTTTTCGCGAAGCATAGTGCCTTACCCTAGAAATGAAGATCTGTTAATACAGTACTATGAGCATATAGGAGTATATGCATTCAGAAAAGAGGCTTTGCTTGATTTTACGGGTTGGGCAGTAACCCCACTTGAGGCTGCTGAGAAAGTGGAGTGCCTCCGTTTTCTGGAACATGGCATACCTATACGGATGGCAATCACCAGGTACATGGGTGTGGAAATAGATACTCCTGAGGATATAGTAAGGGCTGAACGACTGATTAGTGAAATGGGGTGGAGTTGATTTTGGTTGCTTAAGAAAATATTTCTGGTTCATAAAGAAAACTCTAACTGATTAATACCTAATAATAAAATCTTTAAGCTAAGCGCCCTTTTACTTTAACCTATGATCACGCTTAAATACATTGATACTCCTGTTGGGAAGATGATGGCGGGGGCTACTGATGCAGGTATTTGCCTGTTCGACTTTCAGTACAGGAAAAGCATTGATAGTATCATGAAGCGGATAGAAACTTATGCAGCAGATAAATTTGGGGAGGGGGAGCATCCGTATTTCGATTTGCTGGAGCAGCAGATAGGTGAGTACATCCTGGGGGTACGCAAGAAATTTGATCTGCCATTGCATTTGTCAGGTACTCCGTTTCAGAAGAGTGTATGGGAGGGATTGCAGCAAATACCTTATGGTGAGACGAGATCTTACAAACAACAATCCATATTTCTGGGTAATGAAAAGGCCATTCGGGCGGTGGCAGGAGCCAATGGGGAAAATGGAATAGCAATTATCGTTCCGTGTCATAGGGTAATAGGCGAAGACGGGAGGCTGACTGGCTATGGCGGCGGATTGCAGCGTAAGAAATGGCTGCTGGACCATGAAAGGAAGTATTCGGGGAGGAGCGGACAGGGAGAGTTGTTTTGATATAGTGGAATACTGCTTTAATGACCATGCAACGACTCCAGGTAACTCCTCAGTTGCAATGTCCGGGCCCTGACGATTTCGATACGGCTATCGAGTCTGAGCATACTCCATTTATTGCCCGGGAGGTTGTACATATTGTTGAACGAATTGAATTCGGCATTCTTATAGGCTATCCATGCTTTCTGGGATTGTGCCAATGCGTTCTGGTCCTTGACCTTTTTTGTGGCTTTCATTAGTTTTTTGTAGGTCTTGTCCATTTCCTTGTCCCACTGTGCAAAGGCAACAAATGCACAATTGCTGAGGTTGGCATAAGAAGTATCTTTTGCGAGGCATTTTCTGTAGTCTTCATCTATGTGGTCTTCTTTGCGGGTCTGTGCCTGACTATGGAAAAATGTGCAAACCAGAAGGACTAAACAAATGTTTCTCATAATAATCATAAGCTGCAATTTAGGTGATATAGAGTTAGTACTACTATTTTCGTGCCAGAAATATAGATGATGCCGGATAATAATAACAAGCATACTGATAGCTATTATAACACTAACTGTTCTTAGTCAAAGCTGCCCCCCCTCTAAAATGATAGCGCAAAAACCGGGTGCACAATTGTGGGGCGAAAACTGCATCAGATGCCACAACCTGCCCTCGCCTACTGATTTCAATGATGTACAGTGGGCTACCATAGGCTTACACATGGAAGACCGGGCAAGCCTTACCGAAACAGAAGCCGAGAAGATCATAGACTTTATGAAATCAGCAAACTAACCAATGCCACTTTACGTTTTGGACAAAATTTAGCTATTATTGCTATTGCTTATCCATGCTATAATTCAAAACCCCATTATGGACCAAATTCAGCAACCCGTCGACATTTTCAACAAACACGCGATACAATACCAGGAGCGGTTCATGGATGTGCAACTGTACAACGAATCGCTGGATTTCTTTTGCGATAATACAGAGAAGGAGAACGCCCGTATACTGGAGCTTGCATGCGGCCCGGGAAATATAACCAGATACCTGCTGAATAAACGGCCGGACTTTAAAATTACAGCCACCGACCTTGCACCAAATATGCTGCAATTGGCCGCGCACAACAATCCGGAAGCGGAATTCAGGCTACTGGATTGCAGGAAACTAAGCGAGTTGGAGGGCACTTATGATGCCATCATGTGCGGATTTTGCCTGCCCTACCTTTCCGAAGCTGAGGCTGGCAAACTGATATGCGATGCGGCACAACTGCTCTCTGAAGGCGGGCTGCTATATATAAGCACTATGGAAGAAAACGACACCAACAAATCGGGGATCAGAACGTCGAGCGCGGGCGATAAATTGTATATGTACTACCACAAGGCTACCTATCTGACCGGGCAAATGGTTTCCAACAACTTAGCATTGGCTGATCTGTCGCGCAAGGAATACCCCTCCTCCGATGGCTCCATCACCACCGACCTCATCATTATTGCACGGAAAGAAAAAGGCTGATTATAGCGCCAGGTCACTTGATTTCCCCCCCAATAATAAATGAGGTGTAGTTTATTTATTATATTGTAACCCAATTGGTTCACCTCAGGTGAATGATATACCGCAACATTTTATTCTTTATGAAGAAACTGATCTCAGGCTTGTTTTTATTTTCGGTGGTAAGCATGCCACTCATGGCGCAGCACTGCAATGTAACCCAGATGTACGATCCGGGCAGCACCATGCGCGACCATCCGCTCGACTTTGTGCATATGCGGCTGGCTGTTGAGTTCGAACCCGAAAAAGGGCTGGTAAAGGGCAATATCACCCACCATTTCAAGCCGCTGCGTGCCGAGGTAGATTCTTTTTACCTTGACGGGCCTGGCATACAGGTAAAATCGGCCTCGCTGAATGGTAAAACCGTAAAATTCAGAACTACTGCCGATGGCATATACTTTTACCCTGAAAGGCCACTGCATTATGGCGAATCAGATAGCCTGAACATGGAGTACGAAGCCTACCCGCGCAGGGGCATCTACTTTATTGGCTGGAACGACCCCAACAATCTATCCCGCAAGCAGATCTGGACACAGGGCCAGGGCACCGACAACCGCTACTGGTTTCCCTGCTACGACACCCCCAATGACAAACTCACCACCGAGTTGATCGTGAAGTTCAACAAAGACTACAAAGTACTCTCGAATGGTGCGAAGATCATGGAAAAGGAGCTGAAGGATGGCAACATACTGTGGCACTACAAAATGTCGCACCCCCATGCTTCTTACCTCGTGATGCTGGGCATAGGCAAGTACGATATCCGCGAAACCCGCTCGGCAGCAGGCGTGCCGCTGCACCAGTGGTATTACCCCGAGTGGAAGGACCGCTACGATTACACCTACAAGTACAATGAAAAAGTATTCAACTTCCTGGAGTCGGAGATAGGCGTGCCCTATGGCTGGGAGTCTTATTCACAAATACCCGTACAGGACTTTATGTATGGCGCCATGGAGAATACCTCGGCCACGCTGTTTGGCGATTTTTTCGAGGTGGATGCCAGGAGCTACAACGACCGCAACTATGTATCGGTAAATGCGCATGAGCTGGCCCATCAGTGGTTTGGCGATATGGTTACCGCACGCAGCCCCAACAGCCACTGGCTGCAGGAGAGCTTTGCCACACACTACAACATAAGCGCCGAAAGAGAGTGTTTCGGGCAGGACCATTTCGACTGGATACGCAGGCAGGCTTATCTTTCTGCTATAAACACTACCGACAAAAAGGCTATCTCGCATAGCCAGACACCTACATCGCTCATCTACCAGAAAGGATCGGTGGTGCTGGAGATGCTGAAATATGTAACCGGACGCGAAGGTTTTAACCGCTCGGTAAAACGCTACCTGCAGGCACATAAATACGAGAATGTAAACAGCGACGAACTGCTTAATGCTTTCCAGGATGAGCTGGGCATGCCGCTCGACTGGTTCTGGAATGAATGGGTATACCGTGGCGGCGAACCTGACTACAAAGTGAGCTATGACGACATCACATCGGGCGACAGCAGGTACACACAATTTGTGGTAACCCAGGCCCAGCCTACCAATGAGGTAATGGGCCTATACCGGATGCCCATAGTATTTGAAGTGCATTATACCGATGGCACTGCCGATAAAAAGACCGAATGGATAGAAAAGGAAACCCATGTAGTGAAGATACCCAACAGCCGCAAGGCAGAGGTAGCCTATGTGCTCTTCGACCCAAACAGCCAGGTGCTTAAAACAGTAACCTTCGATAAGCCATTCGCGATGCTGAAGGCACAGGCGCTGCATGCTCCCTATATGATGGACCGCTATGATGCAGTATGCGCCATGCGCGACATAGCCCCCGATACAAAAAGGGAAGTGCTGCGCGAGGTCTATGCTGCCAGTACATTCCATGCCATTAAAACCGAAATAGCCACACAACTGCTCACCGATAAAGGCAGCGAAGAAATAGCAAGGATGGCCCTCCACGATAAGGATGTGCAGGTGAGAAAAGCCATAATGGCCAATACCAAAACCATACCGCCATCGCTGCTCGCCGATTACGAACCCATGCTAACCGACTCATCCTATATTACCATAGCTACCGCCCTCGAAAAGCTCTGTGCCTTATATCCGGCCAACACAACCAAATACCTTACAGCTACCAAAGGCATAGCAGGGACCAACGGGCGCAATGTGCTTATAAAATGGCTCGAAATATCGCTGGCCGAAAAGGAGGACAACAGCCAGATGAAACAACTGGTGGACTATACCTCAGGCTCCTACGAATTTGTGACCCGCACCAATGCCATGAGTGCATTAAGGCGACTTAACCATTACGATGCCCCACTGCTCGCCAACTGCCTCAATGCCTGCCTCAGCAGCAATGGCCGCCTCTCGGGTGTGGCAGTAGAAACCGTAAAATACTTCTATGCCCAGGATAAATTTAAAAAAGAAATAGCCGATGGTATTGGCAAGTATGAAGCTAATGCTAAGGACAAAGAGACATTGAGCAGGTTGATGAATTAGAACGGTGGCTTAGTGAAGTGAATGTAATACATTTAGCCAATTGCGCCCGAGTAATCGCCGTAGTGTAGCCCACACTTTGAGCGACTCAGCCGCGACAATAAATTGCGCATTTGGGGGGTTAGGTGTGCAATTTTGTCTGAATCGCGGATTAATGGGATTATAGGATTTCGCGGATTTCGTGAACCAACACGGGCGAAATCAGGTGTCTTTTTTTTCATAGCTGGCACTTCGGTACTACCCTATCCAGGAGTTTTACTGCAGTTCTTTTTTTGTATAGTTTATCAACTCACACTTAGTCTCAAATGCCCACCCAGCCCATCTCTTACAATCCTCATGAGGGTTGACAGGCGAATATCACTGGCGTTATTTTCGATTCGTGATATATAGTTTTTTGTAGTCCCGCATTTATCGGCTAATTCTTGTTGTGTTAATCCCTGCTCTTTACGCAATTCCTGAATCATTATGCCAAGTTTAAATGCTTCAAATTCCTCTTCATATTTTTCCCTGGTTGCAGTTCCCGGCTCACCATATTGATTGGTGAGATGGTCGGCAAAAGAGATCAGATCCTTATTAGTCTTTTTCATCGAAATATTCTTTTTTAAGTTTTTCTGCGAGGGCAATTTCTGCTTTTGGAGTTTTTTGAGTTTTCTTTTGAAATCCGTTTACGAGTATAATAAGTTGCCCTTTGTCGAAAAAACTAAAAACCCTGTAAATGTCAGTGCCCACTTCTACTCTTATTTCATAAAGCCCGCTCGTTCCTGACATGTGTTTAAAGAACTTTTCAGGGACTCTGTCAACTGTAGCAATCAATTGCAAAGTCCAGTTGAATTTGCTTTTAACCTCAGGCTTCAAGCTGCCAAAGAAATCAAGATAATAGTTCTTGAAGTAGAATATGTCCCTGATGAAATTACCCATCACAATGTAAAGTTACCGAATAAGGTAACATTACCCAAAAATTATCCAAACAAAACATGAAAGGTAAATTGCGCATTCTGGGGTTAGGTGTGCAATTTTGTCGGAATCGCGGATTAATGGGATTAAAGGATTTCGCGGATTTTGTGTGCAAAAATCTGGCATTAAATATAACAGATAAAATGTCTGAACCATGATTTGTATGATTATATGATTATATGATCGAGTTTGGCATCACTCGAAATTGCACAGTGCGCAAAAAATATTTTGTTGCACACTTTTTTATTGATAATCAAGCTTTTAATTACTGAAAATTGCGCATTTTGGGGTTAGGTGTGCAATTATTGTCTGAATCGCGGATTAATGGGATTAAAGGATTTCGCGGATTTTGTGTGCAAAAAATTGGAATTAAATATAGTAGATAAAATGTCTGAACTAAGATTTGCATAATTAAATGATTATATGATCGAGTTTGGCATCACTGGAAATTGCACACTGCGCAAAAAATATTTTGTTGCACAATTTTATATTGATAATCAATCTTTTAGATACTGATAATTGCGCATTTTGGGGT
>CAIUZK010000039.1 GCA_903903635.1 uncultured Bacteroidota bacterium | reverse complement strand
TCAACTATGGCCCAGCCCAAACTATGGCACATTTAAACTCTCTGTAGCAACAAAGGTTAATGAGCAAATAAAACTGACTATTACCAATATGCTTGGGCAGCAAGTAAAGGACATCTACATCAACTCCAATTCTGTAGAAGAAATAACATTGGATACCCCACCGGGAGTTTATTTCATATCGGCCAACACCGGCAGGCAAATATTAACTGCCAGGATGGTAATTCAGTAAGGGGTATGGTAAAATTCGGGCAATGCATTTAAATCCATATTGCCAGTCTATATTGAACTGATGTTTATACAGATTAATAATCTGCTATTAATACTACAATTATTATAATTTGGGTGTTCAGCCCCTATCCCCAATGTCATTAAATTAAGGAAGTCCGTAGGACTTCAATGTTTGTAGCCGCCAGTGAAACTGGCGGAAAACAGACGTAAAGACCGACCCCGTAGTGGGTCGAATGTACCCCGGGAGATACCGAGGTTGCTTAAGTCAATGATATTGCCCACATCCCGGTTTTCACACAACCATTAAAGCAATAATTATGCTTTCGGATAACATGAAAGGTATAAATATGATTTGCCCCCTCCCTTCATTTTAACAATTCCACCCATCCCCTAACTGAACTATTATTCCTTATGTTTGTTATTTTTGTCTTCCCGGGCCATTGGTCGGGCTTAAAAGGCAGCTTTTGAAAATACACACCCAGGGTCTGGTAAAGCAATATGGCAAGCGCATTGTGGTAAACAATGTGTCGTTCGATGTGAGCCAGGGCGAGATTGTTGGGCTGCTTGGCCCTAACGGCGCAGGTAAGACTACCTCTTTCTACATGGTGGTAGGTCTTGTAAAACCCGATAAGGGAGAAGTATTCCTCGACAACGAGAATATCACCAAATTGCCCATGTACAAGCGGGCACAGATGGGCATAGGATACCTTCCCCAGGAAGCTTCAATTTTTCGCAAGCTATCAGTCGAAGACAATATCGCTGCGGTACTCGAAATGACCAGGCTTACCCGCAAAGAGCAAAGACTGAAACTTGAAGCCCTGCTCGAAGAATTTCACCTCACCCATGTGCGCAAAAGCAACGGCGACGTGCTGAGTGGCGGCGAAAGAAGGCGTACTGAGATTGCCCGTGCACTGGCCGTAAACCCTAAATTCATATTGCTCGATGAACCCTTTGCCGGTATCGACCCCATTGCGGTCGAAGATATCCAGAGCATTGTAGCCACACTTAAATACAAAAACATTGGCATACTGATAACCGACCATAACGTTCAGGAAACACTGTCTATTACCGACAGGGCCTACCTGCTGTTTGAAGGTAAAATACTTAAGGCCGGATCAGCCGAAGAGCTGGCTGAAGATGAGCAGGTAAGAAAAGTTTACCTTGGGCAGAATTTCGTGCTCAGGCGCAAAGATTACCTTAAAAACACGGCCCCTGTTAAAGGATAGCATTAATTTAGTTTTTGCAGCATGGGCTTTTGTATATTTATTGAATAATATTATTTTAAACACAACGAAACACTTCATCAATTTAAGCATATTATCGCTTCTAAAGATCGGGGAGTTTTAAAATCACAAGGGGAAGCCCTTCAGAGGGGTCAGGGGTATGAGCATCATCAGTCCGGCATTCAGAGGTTTAATAAAATTGCGCCAGAGCGCGATTGATAATTTCATGCATAACCCTATCGATACACAACAACAGGTATTCAACCACCTGGTTGGCTCTGCGCAGTTTACCGAGTATGGCAAAAAATACCGCTTCGAATATATCGACAGCATTGTCGATTTTCAGAAGAATGTGCCTATAAACGATTACGAAACATTAAAACCCTACATACAACGCATTTTCGAGGGCAACCAGAATATTCTCTGGCCATCGCCTATTACCTGGTTTGCCAAGTCAAGCGGTACTACAAGCGACAAAAGCAAATTCATACCCGTTAGCAAGGAGTCAATGGACGACACCCACTTCCGGGGTGGCAAAGATGTGTTGGCGCTGTATTTAAGAGATAATCCCCAATCCAGCCTTACATCCGGTAAATGTCTCATTCTGGGTGGCAGCCACCAGGTAAACCAGATGAATGCCGCTTCTTTCTTCGGCGATATTTCAGCGGTTATGCTGCAGAATATGCCATTGGCAGGTCAGCTTTTCCGTCTTCCCGAGATGTCTATCGCCCTTATGGCCGAATGGGAATCCAAGATCGAGCGCATGGCCCACAGCACCATAAAAGAGAATGTTACCTACATCGCCGGCGTACCCACCTGGACTATTGTTTTGCTGAAACGGATTTTCGAGATTACAGGAACCAACAACCTGCTGGATATATGGCCGAATCTCGAATTATACATACATGGTGGTGTGAATTTCACTCCATACCGGCGCCAGTTTGAGCAGTTCATCCCATCTCCCTACATGTACTACCGGGAGACCTACAATGCCTCCGAAGGCTTCTTCGCGGCCCAGGACAGGGAAGACGAAGAAGGAATGTTACTCTTCCTCAATCATGGTATTTTCTACGAATTCATGCCGCTTGAGGAGTATAAAAAAGAAAATCCGCGCACACTTACCCTCAAGGAGGTGGAACTCTATAAAAACTATGCCATTGTCATCAGCACCAATGGCGGCCTGTGGCGTTACCTTGTTGGCGACACAGTGCAATTCACCTCACTCGATCCATTCCGCATAAAAGTTACAGGCCGGCTCAAACATTTTATTAATGCTTTTGGCGAAGAATTAATTGTCGATAATGCCGACAATGCCATTGCTATTGCCTCTGCCGAAACAGGTGCAGTGGTGGTAGACTATTCAGCCGCCCCGGTTTATATGACCGGGTCGAGCAATGGCGCGCACGAATGGATCATAGAATTCGATTACCTGCCGGTACCCCTGGAAACGTTTACCTCCCTGCTCGACAAATCGCTCCAGGCTATTAATTCCGATTACGAAGCCAAACGCCATAAAGACATTGCGCTTCGTATGCCAATCGTTCACCAGATGCCTAAAGACGGTTTCAGGCAATGGCTGAAGGACAAAGGCAAACTGGGAGGCCAGCACAAAGTTCCCCGCCTCAGCAATGAACGGAAATACCTGGAAGAAATGCTTGCTTATCTGAAAATTGAATAAGCTATCCGGATTCCACTATTACACCCCATCCTTTGGTTCTGATTTTACCAGTGTCATTTTAATGCCCATAAAAACTATTATAAAGCATTTTTTTGATACCCGCAAAAAACCACAGGAGCAACTTACCAACAAAAACCACACTAAAAGCGAATCAAACGCAATACCTGGGCGCATTCCCGGATTTTAAAATTTGTGGATATCTTCTTTACGATAAATGAATTCGGTGTGTTTTTTTGGTTTAATTTTGAGAAAAGATTTATGGCTAAAACAGTATCTAATATGGCAGACGATAAATTAAAAGTTTTGAAACTGGCACTCGACAAGATCGAGAAAGACTATGGTAAGGGTTCGGTGATGATGCTTGGCGACAAGCAGAAGGAAAAAATGGATGTGATCAGCACAGGTTCTATCGGACTTGATGTGGCGCTGGGTGTGGGCGGATTACCTTGCGGTCGTATTGTTGAAATATACGGCCCTGAATCTTCTGGTAAAACTACGGTTGCCATTCATACCATTGCACAGGCACAAAAGAAAGGCGGTATTTGCGCTATCATCGATGCCGAACACGCTTTCGATGCAGGCTATGCCCGCAAATTGGGCGTGGATGTCGATAATCTCATTATCTCTCAGCCCGATTATGGTGAGCAGGGTCTTGAAATTGCCGACCGTCTCATCTCCAGCGGCGCCGTTGATGTTGTGGTTATCGACTCAGTTGCGGCTCTTGTTCCTAAAGGAGAACTCGACGGTGAAATGGGTGAAAGCAAAATGGGCTTGCAGGCACGCCTCATGAGCCAGGCATTGCGCAAACTTACAGCCACTATCTCACGCACAGGTTGTTGCTGCATATTCATCAACCAGCTTCGCGAAAAAATCGGTGTAATGTTTGGTAACCCCGAAACTACTACCGGTGGTAACGCACTTAAATTCTATGCTTCTGTACGCCTCGATATTCGTCGCATCAGCCAGATCAAAGATGGCGATGTAGCCAGCGGAAACCGTACACGCGTCAAAGTGGTGAAAAACAAAGTAGCGCCTCCTTTCCGCCAGGTTGAGTTCGATATCATATTTGGCGAGGGTATCAGCAAGGTTGGCGAGATCATCGATATGGGTGTAGAATTGGGCATTCTCCAGAAAAGCGGTTCATGGTTCAGCTACGGCGAAAGCAAAATAGGCCAGGGTCGTGATGCCGTGAAACAATTCCTCCTCGACAATGTAGAAATGATGGAAGAAATGGAAGCACGTATCAGGGAAGCGCTGGTTATTGCTTAATTGTAATTATATCAGTTATTTAAATTATCCGAATTTCAAAAATAATGCCGCGATGTATTCGTGGCATTATTTTTTGGTTTAGGCTATCTACAGGATACTTATTACTTTTGGTCCACCATAGTCTTTTATCTTTTATCTTTTATCTGAAAAAATGATGTCTCCCGAACAGTTCTTTGAACTGATGCTTAAAGAATTGGAAGTGCACACCGAGATGCAGCCCTATTATAAGTTCCTGGGAGATCCCTCTTCATGGCATTTCAGGAGGAATTATTTTTTAGAGCGGCTCCATTATATAAAGAAATACCTGATCGATGCCAATCCCGGCAAGCAGGCAGTAACCATTTGGGATTGCGGATGCGGCTACGGTACCACCTGCCTTTTCCTGGCTATGAACGGCATCAAAACTTTCGGCACAACACTTGAATTTTATTACGATACCATACAAAAACGTGTTGACTACTGGAGCAGGTTTGGAGATACTTCCCTCTTTACATGCACCTACGAAAACCTGTTCGACAACCGGCCAAAACCAAACAGTTTCGACTGGATCATAGTTCAGGATACCCTGCACCACCTCGAGCCTATTGATGAAGCCCTCTGGATCTTCAACGAAAGCCTTAAAAAGAATGGCAAGGTCCTTTCTATCGAGGAGAATGGCAGCAACATCATTCAGCGCCTGAAGCTCTACAAATACCGGGGCAACAAACGCATCATTACTTTTTATGATGAAAAACTGCAAAAAGATATACTCATCGGTAATGAAAACATAAGAAGCCTGCGCAACTGGACCTCCCTTTTCAGCAAAAACGGATTCCATATGCTACCCGATAGTATACGGTATATCAGGTATTATCTGCCGGTTATGTACCGCTTTTCAGATCCTGCAAAGTTGCTGGCAAATGAACGGGCCATTCAAAGTTCAAATGGTATCAGGCGGGAGTACTTTTTCTTTGGGCTTAACTTTATTGCCGAGAAAAACGGATAATACAGGCTATAAAGTATTTAAAAAAAACGAAGTGCTTTATCCATTATTTCACCTATTTGGTTAATTTTGGCACTATGAAACAAACCGTTGTCCTCACATTGTGCATCATTGCTTCATTGGGCATTGCCCGGTGTACCAAGAACAATACCACCCCTACCAAGAACCTGGCCAAATGTACTACCTGCAGCCTTACCCCCATAGAGCATCATACCGATAGCACCGGCCTGTTTTATTACCTGCCTACTGCGTTTACACCTAATGGCGATGGTATCAACGATGTCTTCCGCCTGTTTTACAGCAGCCAGGTGAATATCGATAGCTCAAAGATCACCATTTGGGATATGAATGGCAACGGCGTATTTATAAACAACGTAAACCAGTCATGGACAGGCTTCGATACCCATGGCAATAAATGCGCTCCCGGCAAATACCCATTATACCTGCAGATAAGAACCATAGCAGGCAACGAAATAGATATTTGTGGCTGCGTAACTATTCTTACCTACAAGGGCAGTTGCATCTGGACCGGCGGTAATACCTACTACTACCCCGATGAACTCGACACCTCAGGTTTTGCCTTCCATACTAATGACAATATCTGCCCCTAATGGCTTGAACTGGAATATCAGCCTGGTTTATGTTTCTTTGAAGGCACCATCCATGGAAACTTCTTCCTTACCTGCCTCAGCGTTATTTTCTTTGGTGGCATACCCAGATCAGCAGCATATTCTGCAATAGAGCTATTAAAACCGGCCCTTTTACGTCTCTTATCTACCCTGGCATAGCATTTCACGGGCCACAAAAACCACTCTATCCGCTGCTCTTTTGTTACCGGATCTTTTACCATAGTACCGGCAAACTGTGTGCCATAAATCTGTTTTTTCCCTTTATTCTTCAGGTTCCGGTCCTGCATCATGGCTACCAGGTTATAGGGCAGTTCATGCTTCTTGCCTGCCTTCCTGATCAGCGGGAAATACTGGTCAATTTTGGCAGAATGCTGAATCACATAAAAGCATACCTCATTGGCCGGTGCGCCCACCAGGCTGCTCCCTGGATAGCCTACCTTGGCAAATATTGCTTTCACCAGCGCAAGGTTGGTTGAGTCAATTTTATCCTGCAACCGTGCATAATGATCATTAATCTGGTCTGATGGAATACCTATAGCTTTGACTAAAGAATCCATTACCCTACCCGGCTGCAGCGCTATAAAAGGCCGGTACCGCTGATCCTCGGCAATTATGCTGTCCAGTTGTTTTTTCAGTACCGTATCATATACAACTCCCCAACTTCTGCCGGCATAACATACCAGCAGCATTACCAAAAAGAAGACTCGTTTCATAACAGTTGGGTTAGTTAAACTTCCAGCGGGGTAAATGCAAATTTGCTGCCATCAAACAATCCCTTGTCACTTAGCTTCAGCGCGGGTATTACCAGCAGTGCCATAAACGATAAAGTCATGAATGGCGCATGCAATGCAGTCCCCAGCAGCTTGGCCTTTGCATCAATGGCTGTATATTCACCGGCTACCATATGCCCTTCTTTATCCGACATCAATCCGGCTACGGGCAATGGCATAACCGCCACATCACTTTTATCTGCCGCTACCGATATGCCCCCCTTACAATCTATCAGCGCATTTACAGCCGCACATATCGATTCATCGTCCACGCCTATCACTATTATATTGTGGCAGTCGTGAGCTACGGTTGAGGCTATTGCGCCACGTTTCAAACCAAAGTTCTTGATGAATGCAGTCGCCACAGGGGCATTTTTACTGTAGCGGTTCACAACAGCCATCTTCAGCACATCCTGGTTTGTATCGCTCACCAGGCAGCCATCTACCACTTTTGCCTTTAGTTCCAGTATGTTGGTCACAAGCTGGCCTTCTATGGCCTCAATCACCCTTATCACCGGGGCGCTTGCAGTGGTCTTTATCTTAAACGCTTCTACCGATTTCTGATTGGTGTCAAAATTATTTATCGGGCTAACCGGCACTTTGCCCATCAGGTACTTACCATTTTCTGCTACCTTCTGCCCGCCTATCCAGGTTTGCAGTATGTTGAGCTGCGCAAGGCTACCTACCACTATAAAATCTGCCGGATCATTTACCCGCAGCAATCCTACCGGTATTTTATAATGCAGCACCGGATTCACACTGGCCGCCCTCAGCACATCATACAGATTATACCCCTTGGCCAATGAGCGTTTCACCAGCCCGTTTATATGGTGCAGCACCAGTTCATCGGGGTGCTTATCATCGCTGCACAGCATAACCCTGTCGGGATGCAGGCGCAGCAGTTCGCAAAGCGCCTCATAGTTCTTTGCCGCACTACCCTCCCTTATCAGTATATGCATGCCCAGCTCCACTTTTTCAAGAGCTTCTTCCAGGGTATAGCACTCATGGTCGGTACTGATGCCTGCCGCGCAATAAGTTGCGGCATCGACCCCCTTAAGGCCGGGAGCATGTCCGTCTATTGGCTTGCAGGCCAGTTTGGCTGCTTCCATTTTCGCCATTACTTCCGGATCCTTATACAGTACACCGGGATAATTCATCATTTCACTCAGGTACCATATATCCGGGTTGGCCAGCAGTTCAGCCACGGTTTTCGCATCAAGCGTAGCCCCGGCAGTTTCAAATCCCGTTGCGGGCACACACGATGGCGCACCGAAGAAAAATTTGAAAGGAGTGAGTTTGCTGTTGTCTATCATGTATTGCACGCCAGCCATGCCGCACACATTCGCTATCTCATGCGGATCAGATACTGTTGCCACTGTGCCCTGCACCGCCGCCAGAGGGGCAAATGCCGATGGCACCAGCATCGAACTTTCAATATGTATATGGGCATCCACAAAACCCGGCAGTATATATTGCGCAGGGGCCGTAGCCACTTCCCTTATGGCAGAGATCACCCCATTCACCACCTCCACCTCGGCGGGATAAATGCGCCGCTCAAAAAGATCTACCAGGTTGCCGCTTATATAGTTTGCTGTCATTGTTGCTGTTTTGCCCTTGGGTAAAATTAAGGAACGTTGATGAAATAAGTTCCACTATATTGCGAAGTTATATTCCTGTTTTATGAGGCATAAAATCTGCGAATAATGAATTATTTTAAGACTTTTATAACGAAATAAAAATGGGATAGAACGAGTAAGATGGTGGGAGTTATTCCATTATCGTTCCTAATCTTTATCCCGTTAAGCAATTCCCTTTTTAACCCCTTTTTACCTTCTGCCCAATTAATCCATTTCTACTACCTTTGCCCCGATGAATGCAGATCAGAACCAGGCCATACGACTGTCGGAATTACCAACCGGAAGAAAAGCAATAATTAAAAGCCACGACGAAAGCGATTTTCAACTCACCCTAATGGAAATGGGCTGCATTCCCGGTGAGCCCATCTGGATAGAAATGATTGCCCCCATGGGCGACCCCCTCGCCATCCAGGTTGCCGGCTACTACCTCAGTATCCGTAAAAAAGATGCCGAGAAGATTTGGGTGGAATTGGAAAAATCGAAATGATTCCCCAACCCCTGCACTTAGCCCAATTGAAAAACCGAACCCAGGCTCCCCTCCTGTTTTTAGGAGCGGGACGATTGGACGAGGCGAATGCCGAGTACAATCAGGGGTGGTAAACTCACGCCCATCACATAGAAACTGAGCTCTCCACCAGAGCAACCCCATCTGATATATCGAGTATAACATTTATGAAATCAAAGTAGACTTTTATGTTAAAGACATGAGCCACAGATGTGTTGTAAAATACAATACTTAACCCTTATAAATAGCAGTTATTTCCCTGGAATTCTCTGGTTCCTCAGGAGGCGAAAATATGGGGCGTATACCAGAAACCGGCAATAATTCAGAAGGTATATTCAGTATATTCATAGTTCTGGTCACGGCTACATAAAGCAGGTTAATCTCCTCGTTTACTTTACTCAAATTTAATTTTTTCAGCCCAAAATCACTTATTAGTTTCTTAAGCTTTTCCTCCGTTATAAAATCATTTACCAAGGTTACCTCATCATACTCCATTCCTTTACATTTATGCACTGTCGAGAATATCATGTCTACACTATTCTTATCATCATTTTCAATATGGTTGTTCTTTATAATTTTGATATACTCTGGCAGCTTTTCAGCATATTTTTTCACTACATCTACAATCATGCTCAATTGCGAATCTTCTGTTTTTTCAATATAGTCTTCCAACTCTTCTATATTTTCCATTGATGCAATTAGCCGATCCTTAATGTGCTCTTTTTTATCAAGGTATAGGTTCAATACATCATAAATGCTGGCGCCTTCATCAGCATATGTATATCGTTCAAACCTGCCTTCAAAATAGAGTGTCTTTATTTCCTTTTTTTCAATAAGCAATTCTATTGCTGTAATTAACAGCCCCATATTTGTTCTGGCCAGCACAGCCCTCAATTTACTGCTTTCACTATCTCCAAAGCCGTTGATGATAACCCGGCCTTCAATACCTATGTGTTTTTTCCATTTCAGTATTCTGGTGGCTAGCGATGCAATTTCGTTACTGAATCTAAAACTACTACTCAAATGAAAGACAGGATAATCAACCTTCTCCAGCGAATTTATCGCATACCGCCAGGCATATATCTGCTGGTGGGTATCGCCCACTATTACCTTGGTAGCCTGCTGCGCCAGGAACACATCAAGCATAGCCTCCGATGCATCCTGGCCCTCATCGAACAGTATGTAGTCGTAAGGCAACTGCGGCTTCATCTGCTGAAACTTCTTGAGGTAGAAATCATGCAGAATCTCTATTTCGCCCTTGTCCATTTTGGCCAGCAGGTAGCGGGTATACTTCAGTATCAGTAGCTTGAAATTCTTTGCAAATTTCTTGGCCTCCGACTCAAACACCACATCCTCATAATCCAGGTCCTCCACTTTGGCTTTATTGCTGTTGCAGAAGTAGGTGATAAACTTATTGATGTGGTTGGCAAGCACATACTCAGCGTGTTTAATATTATCAGTAGCCTGCAATCCTAATATCTCAGCAATTTCAGTTGTTTTATAAACATCATTTTTTACTTTATACTCGCTTCCTCTTACTATATATTGGTGGGCAAGAGAATGTGCGGTCTCTATTTTTACATTATTTAATCCCTGCTCCTTAAACTTTCTTTGAGCCTCCGTCTTTACTGATTTATTAAATGCGATATACAAAATCCTAAAATCTTTTCTAGCTTTCGCATAAGCAATCAGTGTTGTCGTTTTCCCCGACCCTGCCACTGCATTTATTTTTATATTACCGGTACTATTTATTATAGCTATTTGCTCATTGGTTAGATTCATTACTGTATATTATGCTTTCTTGCACAAAGTATGAAAGGTAAAAGTTTATTCAAAAAAAGAGAACGTAGGATCAAGAACTTACTTTTTCAAAGTTAAGTGTCTATAAATTGCATCGTTAAAAATTTTTCCATGCTTACGAATCTGATGCTCTATTGCTGGTTCATTCATGATTTCACTGGCTCTCTTTATATAAGTAAGATAATTGCTCCTAAGGATTTTTGATTTTTTACCTGTAATCAATTTGTATTCACCTCGCTCATTCTTTACTATTTTTTTCCATCGTGTAAAGACTTTAGTTTTACTTAATGGCCGGGAAGTGTATAGGCGATATAATTGCCTGCGGAAAATAACAGGTTTTTTATCCGGATTTGCTATTGATATTTTGATGGCTCTTTTGGCTTTTCTTTTTACTGATGAAATCATTCGCCGATAAAATTTAGCAAGATTAGCCGATTTTATAAGAGCATTTTTACCATTAAACTCGAAACCTAAATAAATAAAAGGATCACTAATTTTTTCACCTGTTTTGGTGATTTTTACTGATGTTAATCTGGGATCTTTTTTGCCAAAGGCAATCTTTCGGTAAATAAATTTTTCTGTCTTATCCTTACTGATGGTTACCTTACTTTCTTCAATAGCTTTTGTAACAAATTCTTCTATTTCCGCAACTTGATTTGAATTACAAACTATAGCAATATCATCAGAATATCTTCTGTAATATCCCTTCATTTCATTTACTATTTTATCCAGTATTTTTAAGTCAAAATCCAGTAAATAAAGGTTTGCTAAAGTAGCGCTGATTGGCAATCCCTGGGGTATGCCTATTGGTTCTTTTTCTTTGTTTCTGAATGGATATTTATATAATTTTAATTCCCCGCATTTTATCTTATCTCTGAAAGCTTTTGGCGAATCGAACAGTGAATGAATACCATGTTTATTTCTAATTCGCGCCAAATCATTTTCATCAAAGTTTGATTTGTTACCTCTTCGATTTTCAGTTATTCGTAAATCATCTAACAGGATGTAAGAAAACTTAGTAGCAGCTTTAAAAACGTTATAATGATCATCGGGTAAATGGGTTAACCCGAATAGATTTGCCCAAGCCTTTTTAAGAATTTTATGATCCAGGCTTGGGAAAAAGCTTTTAATATCAAAAGTCAAAACAGAACATTGTTCATGTTCATTAGCCCTCTTTCTGATCTCCTCAAAAACCTCATGCGCAAAATGAATCGTACTTTTATTTGATTCTTCTCCTGCAAGCGGAATCTTTCTATAGGCTATGATACAATCAGTTAATCCGGGATGTTTTTTTATTTCTTCTTCATACTGGTTTTGCAATATTTCGGCATAATGCCCAAAAATTATTGCATCAAGATGAGTAGCATAATGAAGTGGTCTTGACTTTATATTGCGCTTGTGTTCTCCATCAACATTAGTAAAAGAGTGTGCTCTTTTTGTGTCATCGTGTTCAATTCGTTTATATCTTCTCTCATTGATGGTAGCGTGAACTAAAGGATAAAATGCATACTTGGCAATAAAGTCCTTATTCTTTACCTTATTGATTAGTTCATTAGCTCGTTTATCAACATTGATTTGAGCTGTCAAGTGAATATAACCTTTTGACTTTAACCAATCTGGCTTATTCTTGTCCATTTTTAAAATAAAAGAAAAACCCTGCAGTCATGTGTAACGGAATACTTTGCAAACATACACTCAATTTGAGCCGGATCAGTGCCCATATTCATGAGCCACAAAATTTTGAATATAAACAAACTATTTAAACAAATATATACCGTAATGGCACTATTAATTCACATAATTGTTGTATCTTCGATTTGTAAACATCTTCTACATGAGGCTCAGGATTTCCTGCATCTCTTTGCGAATATGTTCAATTCATCTCCTTTTCATCAAATATGAAAAGTAAATTTCCATTATAGAAATTTTTTAATCCTGACCAGACGTTTGCAATCCTCATGATTTTTCTGCAAGGTTTGTACAAATCTACATGTTTTTCTAAAAAAAATGTACTTTTGTAGAAAATAAATAAATGGAAAACACACCGCATATTCAAGAAATTGAGCAAGAAGCTAAATTAGGAATTTTCCAAATAGGTTCAATAGTAGCATTAAAGTCTCATCCATATATAAATACAGTTGATGATGGCGATGAAGTTAATAAAAAAATAATATTTAGTGGTGAAACGCAATTGATATCACCCTTAATGGTGGTAATTGAAACGCTTATTGAGAATAAGCAAATATTCGACGAACATTCTGGTATTCAGATTGCTGGTTATGATGAAAATCAAAAAATATTTGCTTTTCAGTGTAAGTGTCTATGGTATTCGAGCAAATCAAATCAATATGAAGAATCATGGTTTTCTTCAAAACTTTTAAAATTATTGGTTGCTAATGAAAAATCTAAATCTTCTTTTGAGTATGAGAAAATGATTAAATCATTTGGAGCTTTTGTTACTTTAAAGACGATTCAATTGGAATCGGTCAAGAAAAGAAGTTTTTTAAATCAAAAAGGAAATAGCAATGATGAAAATAGTAAAACAATAAATGCATTATTAACTTTCGTTCCGCCTTTAATGCAAGTTATTGGAACTGCGAAATCGGAGAGTAAAGAACCCATTTTTGATCCAAAAACCAATCTTCGAAAAAGATTCATTTCCAGGTACTGATTAAATGTAAATATTTTAATCCTTCATCAGATAAATTCTCTGAGGTATCCATTCCGCTTGAAGCATTGTCTTTTGTCCCATCAATATCAGACGGGAAAATTAAAACTATTGATAAATCCATTAAAAATATGGATATATACGGTTTTATCAGGGAAGAAAGGAAAGAGAATAAGGACGTAGAAGGGTCACAAAAACAAGAGGAAATCCCAGATATTTCACTTTCTTGTTTAAACAAAATTAATTTCAAGTTTGGTAACTATTTTGTCGAGGAATATAATTACGTAGACAATAAAACAGTAGATCACCAGCTTGATAATGATTTGAATCAATTTGGGTCTAAAATCAAGCCATTGATAGTTTTGCCATCATTTAATCTTTCTGATGATAAAAAAAAATTAACAATTATCGATATAAGTGAGAAGAATATAATATCTCAAATAAAGAAGAATAGAAAGAATAGGTCACCGTTGTCTACTCAAGCCAGAAAATATATTTTCCTAAAAATAAGCTACATAGATAAATATGATAAGGAAACAAATAGAGTTGTTGGTGCTTGGTCTTTCGTTGACGAAGCTTTAGAATTTAAGGATGATAAGCACTCTGTTGATCCTATAAACGTGACCGACGTTCCAAGTGCCACTTATTTAAGAGGGTATTGCTATTTGAGGAAGGATATTAGATACTTCAAAGTGGATAAAATTAAAAAAATAGAGGTCTTTGACTTAACACCTTGATTTTTTACCCACTAGTCCAAGGTTCGCCCTAGGTCTTAGTATGTGCAAGCATCTCCTATGCGTTAAATACCCCCTCGTTCCCACTGGAATACATATGCTGTGCGTTTGAAACGCACATAAACAATACGCTATCTTACTCACGTTACACCCACATAACGCCACGGGTGCTGCCCTACGGGGCGCATGCCCAAACACACTCCCAATACTACAAAGCGATAGCCCGCTCTGGGGCATACCTACACGAGTAATCCATTTAATTTAAACAAGCAGTATTGGAAATAAACCCTAGCCCCTGCACTAAGCTAAATTAATAGCAGAACCCAGGCTCCCCTCCTGTTATTTCGAAGATCCCGAAGAATTTCGGGAAGGAGTGGGACCGATTGGACGAGGCGACGGCCGAGTACAATCAGGGTGGTCCACTCGCGCAACTCACGCTCCACAATTGGAAATTCCCTCATTGGAAATAAATAACTCCATTTTATTTGGAATAATCGATTACTCATAATACCTTTGCGCCAAATTCTATCAATCAGGCTGCCAATAAAAATAAATATTCCTGCCAACATAGAACATGTGCCAGTTTTTCACGCAAATTTGCACACTTACCATCAAAGTGCGCAATTTTTCCAGATTAACGCATTGATAATCAATAAAACTTTGCGCAAAATAATATTATTGCTCACCACTGTGCAAATTGCACTTATGTAATAATATACAATAAATGAAAAAGTAAACCCAATCAATTATCGCCAAACTCAATCATATAATCCTTTAATCATGAGAATCCCCTCATTGTGCGCCATAGCTTTAGCGAAGGAGCAGTTCACGCAATTTTGCACACTTACCATCAAAGTGCGCAATTTTTCCAGATTAACGCATTGATAATCAATAAAACTTTGCGCAAAATAATATTATTGCTCACCACTGTGCAATTGCACTTATGTAATAATATACGATGCATGAAAAAGTAAACCCAATCAATTATTACCAAACTCAATCATATAATCTTTAATCATGAGAATCCCCTCATTGTGCACCATAGCTTTAGCGAAGGAGCAGTTCAGACAAATTTGCACACTTACCACCAAAATGCGCAATTTTTCCAGATTAACGCATTGATAATCAATAAAACTTTGTGCAAAATAATATTATTGCTCACCACTGTGCAATTGCACTTATGTAATAATATGCGATGCATGAAAAAGTAAACCCAATCAATTATTACCAAACTCAATCATATAATCCTTTAATCATGAGAATCCCCTCATTGTGCGCCATAGCTTTAGCGAAGGAGCAGTTCAGACAATTTTGCACACT
>CAIUZK010000038.1 GCA_903903635.1 uncultured Bacteroidota bacterium | reverse complement strand
TTAGATGTATGAGTTCCTCCTTTCGTTATAGACAGCAACTCTTCTCTTTCCTCTTGCGTTAATGTAACCTTATACTTTACCATAGTTTTTTTGGCAAAGATACAATATTTATACGTCATAATATAATTGACATGACACTAGCTCTTAGCGTCCACTTTTCAGCAACAGAATTAGGTGCACTATTGTCCGGAACTGAGGTACATACTAATCCTATGTTTAAGTACAATTCTTCATTTTCATATTTAACATTGCCCATAACACAACTAGCCACTGGCTGGTTTGCAATTGAATTACTGATAATATAAGCACTATCCGTCTCTCCGTTTACTGAATCAACATAAACCCAATAACTACCTGGCTTAAAGTTATAATCGCTTTTCAATTGCGCATCGAGAGGACTTACAATTACCTGTGGATTGGTACTTGAATTGTTTTTCCTGCAGCCAGTGGAGACGATACAAAGGGCCGGGATAATCAAAAAAAATGGCCAAAAACGGAAAATGCTAATGGTCTGTTTCATAATTTATAGGTTATTTTGTAACATAAAGTTATATAATCAAAATTAAACAACAAAAAAAACTACAGGTTTCTATAATTATGCCACCAAAAAAATACATAGATATGATGGGCAACAAGGTGGAAATCAATTTTCCTCCGGTGCGCATAATCTCATTAGTGCCCTCGCAAACCGAACTGCTTTTTGACCTGGGCCTTGATGAAGAAGTCGTAGGTATCACCAAATTCTGTATCCATCCCGAAAGTTGGTTCCGTTCAAAAACAAGGGTGGGAGGCACAAAAACAGTCAATTTAGACAGGATCAAAGAACTACAACCAGACCTTATCATTGCCAATAAAGAAGAAAATACCAGGGAAGAGATAGAATACCTGTCAACGATATATCCTGTCTGGATTAGTGACATAGCAACAGTTGATGATGCACTTGTTATGATCAGAGAGGTGGGTAAAATTACAAACCGGCAGGCTCAGGCTTCTGTTATAATTGATGAAATTAATAAAGGTTTTCTGGGTTTTGAAATACAAAGTAAGCCCAAAAGAGTGGCCTATTTTATTTGGCGCAATCCATGGATGTGTGCAGGTGGAGGAACATTTATTAATAACCTGATTGAAAAAGCAGGATGGACAAATGTACTGGCAGACATATCCCGATACCCGGAAATTGACCTGCAATTACTCAAAGACAGAAGCGTAGATACCATTTTGCTTTCGTCTGAGCCCTACCCTTTCAAAGATGAGCATATTGCTGAAATAAGAACACAGTTGCCAGGCGTAAAGGTTTTAATTGTTGATGGCGAAATGTTTAGCTGGTATGGTAGCCGCTTGAGGTTTTCTGCCAACTACATAAAAAGCCTGATGGCCAGTATATAGCATTTCCATCCAAGGTTTAGTCCCAATTAAAAGTTGAAAACAGCCAATAAATATACAGTTTTCGTCAATGGCTGTTATGGCCTGATCAATTTTGGATTTAGCTGGAAATTCCATTCAAAACCATCTGGTAAAGAAATTGAAAAGAAATAATTTCTGTTTACTAAATTTATAAAATGAAACAGAATGTACAGTTATTCCTCTTTACGATCGCTATCTTATCTTCATCCTGCCATGCCGGAAGGACATTTGTTGCGGTTAACAGCAACAACGCGCCTAAAGCCATCGGGCCATATTCACAAGCCATCAAAACCGGCGATCTTATTTATACATCGGGACAGATCGGTCTGTCGCCCGTTACCAATGCAATGGCTGGCGATGATATCGGCACACAAACCCGGCAGGCGCTCGATAATCTGAAAGCCATACTTACTGAAGCTGGCTCAGATATGAGCCATGTTATCAAGGTAACTGTATATCTTAAAGACCTGAATGATTATGGGAAGGTAAACGACATTTATAAGGATTACTTCCCCGACCTGAAGCCAGCTAGGGCAGCAGTACAGGTAGCCAGATTACCCAAGGATGCACTTATTGAGATAGAATGTGTGGCGGCTATGAAGGGTAAGAAATAATTGATATTGCTTTAGGTATGCAATGCCTACTTTTAGGCTTCAAATTTCAAAAATGAAGCAAACAACCATTATAACCACATTATTTTTACTCTCCTTTATATCATTACAAAAAGTTACTGCACAGAGTTGCTGCAAAAAACCTTCAGGCTCGGGTATGGAGGTGCTTGCCTTAAATAAATCGTTTAAAGCTGCCCATGAGGCGCCCTTACCCTTTAGCTATACCGCTGAAAAAGGAACAATGATTGCCTATAAAGTAGAAGGTGGAGCTGATGGCAATGCATTTTATGTTCCTGCCGATGAGCCCGGAGATAAAATTCTCATAATGGTTCATGAGTGGTGGGGACTCAACGACTACATTAAGAAAGAAGCAGAAAGATGGCAGAAACTTCTTGGTGGCAAAGTAGCAGTTTATGCTATAGATCTTTATGATGGGAAGGTTGCTTCGGTACCTGATGAGGCGGGCAAGTTAATGAGTGGCCTTGACCCTAAAAGAGCCGATGCATTGATAGGCGCACTGATCAAAAAAATAGGGAAAGGCAAAAGTATTGCTACCATTGGCTGGTGTATGGGCGGAAGTTGGTCGTTTACAGCTAGTGTGACGGCGGGCAATGAAGCTGTCGGTTGTGTTATGTATTACGGCTTTCCGGAAAAAGGTGCAAGCCGTATAAAACCACTTAAGACCGATGTACTATATATTTACGGAGCAAAGGACAATTTCATTAAAATTGCCGATGTAAAAGGACTGGGTAAGGCTGTAGAAGCAACCGGGCACAAATTCCAGTTGCACAGTTTCGATGCGGTACATGCATTTGCCAATCCCAGCAATCCGAAATTTGATGCGAAAGCTGCCGGAGAAGCAGAGGTATTTACTTTAAAATTCCTGAAAACGAAACTGGCAATAGAATAGCCAGGTAGTTATTTCCAGATATATCCGGCCTTCAGAAAAACAGGCCAGTACACATCCAGTTGGTCTGCCCGCCCCCATGCTTTTATCAGATCATCTTTAATGATCTGATAAGGATCAGAATGTTCTATTTTAATATAGTTATGTGCTCCTGACCATGTACGCAGGTAGCCTATCAATTGTTCTAAAGTCCATTGCTGATTTAAACTAAATTCAGGTGTTGGGATATGCTCGAAAGGTATATGGATAGAGGTATAACTTGCATCAACATGGTCGCGAACCTTATTCAAGTATTTGCGGGTAATACCCCGGTAAAAATGATTTAAAACCCGATTAACTTCGGGAGTTAACCTTAAATTTCCATAGCCCCATGCGGCAAATAATGCACCTGAACGACCTACCCTTTTTGCCTCATTATAAAAAGCATCTATATCGAACCAATGTATAGATTGACCGCAGGCAATAAAATCAATGCTGTCATCAGCCAGAGTTGAAACTTCTGATCGCTCATTTTTATAAACTATATTTTCAACTTTTGGTGCCTGACTGAGTTGCTCAGCGCTGATATCGGTAGCATAAACCTGTTGAAACCGCTCTGCAAGTTTTACAGCAACCTGACCGTTTCCTGTACCACAATCCCAGGCTGTTTCAAAACACGGGCAGCGTTCAAAGAGGAAATCATATAAAGAATCAGTCGATTCCGGGCGAAAAATTACATATTTGTCTGCAACCTGGGAGAAATTATCAATAACCTGCTTCATAATATTTAGTCGTACAAGGCATATAAAAGTGCGCAACGAAATATCAATTAATTTATTGTACTTGCAATAATAATATTGCCTATTCGTTTTTTCTAAAACGTATATATGAACAAACCATTCTTTTGCCTGCTTGCTCTGGCATCCTTTTTGATTCTTTTTTCCTGCAAAAAAGAAAAATCTAAACTGACGATTTCTACTATCGACACAAATGTTGCCTATGATAACTATATGCAACTAAAACCGGGTAATTATTGGGTTTACCAGGATTTTATGATAGATAGTGTTGGCGGAGCCTCACATCTGCAAGGTGGTTATGATAGTGATTATGTAGAGAAAGATACGGTAATCAATGGCAATACCTACCACAAATATTGCGATTTGTCATTTGGCAGCAATACAATAAATCCTATTTATGACATTTATTTCCTGCGCGATTCGCTGAGTTATGTTGTGAATAGTGGTGGGCGCATCATGTTCTCATCCACCGATTTTACAAACATTTTCAGATCATACACATACTTTAATCCTATTTCAGGTCCGGATACATTGCAGATAACTGAACAAATGGGTTTTAAGGATGAAATAGTTAATGTGGCTGCTGGATCATTTGTTACATCAACATTCAGGCGGGTAATTCAATATCCGGCTAATCACCATCCATTTGGGCTAACAAGGGAATACGACTGGCGATACAGCAAAAATGTGGGATTGGTAACTGAAACAACTGCTATATACAGTGCTGTGCCCTATTATTACGAACGCAGATTAGTAAGATATCATGTGCAATAATCAAACCGGTCTGGTGAACAAACCTGGTGAGTTTTTCCCAAAATTCCCAATCTGCATATGTTCAGAATGATTTTTATAATAGCATGAAAACACCTTGTAATAAATGTCTAAATCCGGAGTCAGATTCCGGATTTAGACATTATTATTATATTTCTTCATGCATAATGGCCGTGGAAAGAACATTAAATATTGAATAATTTAGTTTATTTCAATAGATATGGATTAACGAATATTATTTTATATTTTTACTAACATTTAGTTGCATTTCTACGCCTTAATAATATCCATTCACTCGTTTTAAGTTGCCAATTATGAAAAAAAACTACCCTTTCCTTATTTTATTCATAATCCTTTCTTTTTTTTCAATTATTAGCTATGCCCAGAATGGCATTATCAATACTATAGCCGGAAATGGCATTTCAGGCTATACAGGTGATGGTGGCCTGGCATTATTGGCTGAAATTTCTGCGCCGGCTGGTGTTTGTACTGATGCTCTGGGTAATATTTACATATCAGATAACGGCTATAATGTTATTCGCAAAATCAGTTCAACGGGAATTATAACTACTCTTGCAGGAAACGGAACTTCCGGATATTCAGGAGATGGTGGGCCTGCCACAAATGCTCGTTTAAATTCGCCTTTTGGAATAGCTGCTGATGGAACTGGAAATATTTATTTTTGCGATGAATTTAATAATGTTATAAGAAAAATAAATACATATGGCATCATTACTACTGTTGCAGGAACTGGGTCCGCTGGATATGGTGGAGATGGCGGACCTGCAACCTCAGCATTGTTAAATTTCCCTATTGGCCTTTTTATTGATCAATCCGGCAATATGTTTATATCAGACATGCAAAATGGAGTTATCAGAAAAATAAATACTTCCGGAATTATCAGCACAGTGGCAGGTAGCATTTCTGTAAGTGGCTACAGTGGTGATGGCGGTCCGGCAACTGCAGCAGCTTTATATGTTCCTTCATCAGTTGCTGTTGATTTATTGGGTAATATATTTATTTCAGATAGAGGAAATAACTGTATCCGGAAAGTAAATGCTGCTGGTATTATTACCACCATTGCCGGTACCGGAATAGCCGGCTATTCGGGCGATTACGGTCCTGCAACTCTGGCTCAACTTAACATGCCATACTGTGTATTAACTGACCTTTTTGGTAATGTCTATATTAGTGACTTTTATAGTTCACGATTGCGGATGGTAAATACCTCAGGTATCATTACCACAATAGCTGGCAATGGCACCACATCCTATAGTGGAGATGGCGGGCTGGCAACACTTGCTGGTGTAAGTCCTTCGGCAATTTTATTTGATGCATCAGGCAATTTGATATTGGGTGATGAATCTTCCAGATTGCGTAAAATATATAATATACCTTATGCCACCTCCGACAGCTTTTCGGTATATGTGCAAAAACTATGCAACGGCTTTCAAATGAATATCCTTGCTGGCTCATCAGCCACATCGTTAGCTACCTACTATGGCGATGGCACTACTGATGTTAGTTCTATGGTTACTCTTTTATCAGGCAAAAAATCTTTGAATCTGCTGCACTCCTACGCCAATTCCGGTACGTATTCAATCAAACATATTTTGCGTAATGGTACTTTAGCTATTGATTCTGTCCAATACACAGTTGAATATAAACAATGTAACACCTTCCCCGTTAAATTCTATTACGATGCCAACAGCAATTGCAGAAAGGATAGCAGCGAAGTTTTTATTTACGATCCGGTTACTGTAGAAATTGATTCAAACGGTGTTCCGTTAGATACTATTTCAGGCACCAGTGGCATATATTATACTGCCTTTGGCAATCCGGGAGATGTTTATACATTCCGGGCTATTTCAATTCCCCCGGGTCTGTTTATTTCCTGCCCAACATCCGGAATAATACAGGATACCATCCAGCTATTAGATAATTCAGCAGAAAAGTATTTTGCATTCAATTGTAGTACTTCTACCGATTTCGACCTTTCCATAAATACCCGGCTTATCTGCGGCAGGCACTGGGCCGGTGGCATGCTTCTTATTGATAATTCTTACTGCACACCCCAAACCGGCACTGTAACAACCACCATCAGTCCGAAGTATATTTTCGGTAGTTCTTATCCGGTTCCCACAACCATTGCAGGCAATACAGTCACATGGGACTTCAGCAATATTTCGGCAGTGCTCCCGCACCCATTTATTAATCTTACATTAAGCATACCAGGACCATACCTTATTCCTGGCGATACAGCCCAAAATAGCTATTCTGTTTCGCCTTTTGTCGGCGATTTAAATCCGGCCAACAATAACTGTAACAGGTATGATACCATAAAAAGTTCTTATGACCCTAATGAAATGATCGTATCCCCAACCGGTATAATTGGTGCTGGCACACAACTGCTTTATACCATTGCATTTGAAAACACGGGTAATGATACGGCACATAATATTTATATTATGGATACTCTTTCAGCCTATACCGACCCTGGCAGCCTGAGGATAATTGCTGCATCTGCCCCTGTCATGAATGTTTCCATGATTAAATATGGCAGCCAGAAAATTGCCAAATTTGATTTTCCGGGAATTAGCCTGCTTGATAGTTCCCACCACAACCAATGCGATGGCATGGTTCTGTTTACTATCAATACCCGTACCGGATTACCAGGTGGCACCGCAATCTTCAACCATGCAGGCATTTTCTTTGATGACAATCCTGTTGTAATGACCGATACTGTGGTGAATATCGTTGGCACTCCAACGCTAGGAACTTTAGGCCAGAATGCTCAAAATGCCACTATCTACCCCAATCCTGCTACAGACATACTGACTATTAAAATAGCCCCAAATGCCTACAACACCATGGCCATTACCAATGTTACAGGCCAGACAATATTACAGCTGCCTCTGAATGAACAGGCGAATTCAATAGATATTAAATCTCTGCCCAAGGGATTGTATTATGTAACACTAAGAGGCGAAAATGGCACCAAAGTGCAGAAATTGATAAAGTTGTAGGTGAAATAGATATCACGGCCTACGATGACAATACTATTACCGGGACTTATAGATTTAATGATGTTTATTTTGGAACTGCTTCGGATACCTTAATATCTCAAAAACACTGAGCGGTTGTCGCTCTTTTTCGAAATTTAGTTCAATATCACATCATTTTTCCCTTTCATTAAAATGCACATCAAATTAAATAATCCCAACCATGGAAACACAGAAAACTTTCATATATTTTTGCATAAAATTTCATACCTATGAAACGATTGTTGGTTTTGGCTCTTTTGTGTTCCTTCAGTTCTTTTGCCCAACCCGCTATTCAGTGGCAGCATTGCTATGGCGGCGGTAATTCTGAACAATGTAATAAGGTAATCCAATGTACCGATGGTGGCTACATTGCGGTAGGCTCAAGCAATTCGGTGAATGGTGATCCTAGCGGAAATCATGGTAACCAGGATTTCTGGGTGGTAAAAATAGATGATACAGGGGCCATACAATGGGAGAAAAGCTATGGCGGCACGGGCAATGAATTAGCCTTCAATGTGCTGCAACTGGCCGATGGGGGTTATATTATTGATGGTTATAAATATTCAGTGGATGGTGATGTTACCTGCAACGGTAATTACTGGCTGATTAAGATAGATAATTCTGGCGCCCTGGTTTGGCAGCAATGCCTTAAAATAACACTGGGCAACAGGGCGGAAACTCCTGCATTGATAGCTACACCCGATCATGGTTTTGCCTTACTCACTGGCGGCGACCCATACACCTGGACAGGCGGACATGGATCAACCGATGTACTGCTCGTGAAACTGGATAGCATGGGCAATGTGCAATGGCACCAGATGTATGGCGGCTCACGCACCGATTTCGGTTCTTCGGTGAGCAATACCCTCGATGGTGGTTTTATAATTACCGGCTATACACAGTCAGAAGACGGGCAGGTTTCAGGATTGCACATAAACTCCAGCACCTCCCGTTATTACGATTACTTTATAGTAAAAACCGACGATCTGGGTAACCTGGTTTGGAGCAAAACCCTTGGCGGCTACAATGAAGATGTACCCTACAGCGTAGTGCAAACTCCTGATTCGGGATATGCTGTGGCCGGTATTAGCTACTCCAACGATGGCGATGTAACTGGTCTTAGAGGCGGCAGCGACGTATGGCTTATAAAACTAAACCCAGCCGGCGACCTTGTTTGGAATCGTTGCCTGGGTGGTACCAGCGGTGAGTATGGTGTCAACCTCATCAATGCTGCCGGTGGCGGATTTGCGCTTGTTGCCAATACTTCTTCCAACGACTGGGATGTATCGGGTTTTCATGGCAGGGAAGATTATTGGGTAGTAAAGCTGAATGATACCGGCCATATAGAATGGCAGGAATGTCTTGGCGGTGGTCAGCCGGATGCTGCAACCTGCATTATGCAGACAACCGATAATGGCTACCTTGTTGCAGGCACAAGTTATTCCTCCGACAGTCTCGTGCCCGGCAACCATGGCGGTTATGACTTCTGGATAGTAAAATTGTATCCTGATGCCTACCGTGCATTTGCGCCTGCGGTTTATCATTCAGTGTATCCCAATCCCGGTTCGGGACGCTTCACGGTTTATGCCCGCGAGGGGGTTCATGATGTGGTTATCAGCACCCGCATGGGCCAGATATTATTAACCAGGCACTACAATTCCGGTGATCAATACCAGGATATGGACGTCACTTCCCTACCCACAGGCGTTTTCATGGTGCGCATCAACAATGGCGCAGCTAAGGAGTTTGTAAAGAGGTAAAACCAACCAACATACCAACCTATCAACTTATCAACTTATCAACTTATCAACCTATCAACCAATCAACCTACCTGTACCCCAGCCCCATATTCCAGAACAAAAACGCCCATTTGTCCGCCTGTTCAGCAATGATCATATCGGTAGGCTTACCGGCTCCATGGCCAGCCTTGGTTTCGATACGGATAAGAACCGGATTTTTACAGATTTGTCCTGCCTGAAGACCAGCGGCAAACTTGAAGGAATGTGCCGGCACTACCCTGTCGTCATGATCGCCTGTTGTAACCAGAGTTGCCGGATAGCACTTCCTTTTGGCATTATGTACTGGTGAATATTTGTACAGGTAATTAAACATCTCCTTGCTGTCTTCAGCCGTACCATAGTCGTATGCCCAGCCTGCACCGGCTGTGAATTTGTTGTAGCGCAGCATATCCATCACACCTACAGCCGGGAAGCATACCTGAAACAGGTCAGGGCGCTGGGTCATACAAGCCCCTACCAGTAATCCGCCGTTGGAGCCACCGGATATTGCCAGGTAATCTTTAGAAGTGTATTTCTCTTTTATAAGGAATTCGGCGGCGGCAATGAAGTCATTGAATACATTCTGCTTCTTCATCCTGGTTCCGGCATTATGCCATTTGTCGCCATACTCGCCACCACCACGCAGATTGGCCACAGCATAAATACCGCCATGCTCCATAAATACCAGGTTGCTGATACTGAATGATGGTGTAAGACTGATATTGAATCCGCCATAGCCATAAAGCATAACCGGGTTAGTGCCATCCGGTTTTATACCTTTTTTATAGGTAATGATCATGGGTATTTTCTCCCCGTCTTTGGAATGATAGAACAACTGCTTGCTCTCATATCCCGATGGATCAAACTTGACCCCGGAGGCCTTATATATTTCCGACACGCCTGTTTTTAGGTCATATTTAAAGATCGTAGAGGGGTATACGTAAGAGGTATAGGTATAGTAAGTTTCAGTCTCCGTCATTTTTCCTCCGAAACCACTGGCAGTGCCCAGGCCCGGCAATTCAATGGTTTTTTCCTTTTTGCCATCCAGGCTGTACTGGTATACTTTAGAAACCGCATCCTCAAGATAATGAGCAAAGAATTTCTTGCCGCAGGTAGAAATGGTCAGTGGAAATTTAGTTTCCGAAATCACAACTTTCCAATGTTCCTTGGTAGGCCTGGTGGCATCAACCACTACCAATTTACGGTTGGGAGCTCCCTGGTTGGTAGTAATGTATAGCTTTCCATTTTCTGAATAAGCAACGTCCTGCTCGTGGTCGAAACCGGTTACAACAGGCACGATTGGTGCATTCTTTTTGGTAAGATCCTGTATGTACAACTCATTGCCATAAGTGGCATTGGCAGCGCTGATAACCAGGAAATGCTCATCTTCGGTAACCCCGCCGCCTATGTATCTGCGTGGTGTCTGCTCCCCGCCGAAGATCAGCTTGTCCTCACTTTGGGGTGTACCCAGTTTGTGGTAATACAATTTGTGTATTTGTGTTTTTTCCGATAACTGGCTGCCCTTTGGCTTGTCGTAGCTGCTGTAATAAAAACCCTCATTATGCAACCACGACAGGCCGCTGAACTTAACATCTCTCAGTGTATCATCAACTTTTTTGCCGGTTTTGGTATCAATTACTATCACCTTGCGCCAGTCGCTGCCACCCTCGCTTATCTGGTAGGCTGCCAGCGATCCGTCTTTTGTAAAGTCAATACCCTGGAGCGAAGTCGTACCATCGGAAGAGAATTTATTGGGGTCAAGAAACACTTCAGGAGTTTCATTACCTGTCTGGCGGTAAAGCACACTCTGGTTTTGTAAGCCGTCATTTTTATAAAAATAGGTATAGCGTCCTTCTTTAAATGGCGCTGTATATTTCACATAATTCCATAATTCAGTGAGCCTGTTCTTAATAGCATCCCGGAAAGGTATCTGGGAAATATAGGCGCTGGTAACCTTATTTTGCTCCACGACCCAGTTTTTGGTTTCCTCGCTGCGGTCGTCTTCCAGCCAGCGGTATGGGTCGCTAACCTTAGTGCCAAAGTATTCGTCTACCTGATTTGTTTTCTTTGTTTCGGGGTATTTTCCATTGAATTTATACTGTTCCTGAGCCTGTGCCATCATTCCGGTTATTAAAAAAGTTGTACCTAATACGATCCTTTTCATTATTTAGATTTTAGTAGTTCGAAGTTCGGGCTCTAAATTAGCTGTATTTTCGGGACTGTTTACTATAATGGCCTCATATTCTGATAGAGAAATGTTAACAGTTTATTTGAGGCTTTCTGCTTAATTGAAATTACTTTTGTATAAGTTCGCAATACAACTTATTATTTGAAGCGCTTTTTGAAAATATTACGTAACACAGTTATTATTCTGGTAATGCTGATTGTTACAATTGTGATGCTGGTCAACTATACACCGGTTCAAAATTACCTTGCCAAAAAAGCTACCAATTACTTATCCGAAAAACTTAAAACCCCGGTAAAAGTTGCTCATCTGCGTCTCGATTTCCTGAACCATGTGCTGGTGCAGGGCGTTTATATTGAAGACCGCGCACATGATACGCTGCTATATGCCGGAGAGATACAGGTAAGGATAACCGACTGGTTTTTCTTTAAAGACAAGCCCGTTATACATTATATTGGCCTGCATGATACGTATGCCCATCTTTATCGCACTGCCCACTCCAATGAATGGAACTACCAGTATATTATAGATGCATTCGGCAGCAGTTCCAATAATTCGGGTAATAAGCCCATAGAATTTGATCTGAGGAAAGTGGAACTGGAAAAGGTTCGGTTTCATATGGATGACAAGTGGGGCGGAGAAGACCTTGACTTTGATATTGGCAGCCTGCTGGTTAATGCCAATGACATGGACTACAAGAAAAAGATCATGGATCTCGGCAGCATTGCGATTCATAATGCCGATGTACAGGTCAATGAGTACAAACCGGGTCATCCACCGAGGCCACAGGGTGTAATTATAAAACCTGTTATCGACACTACACCGTTCAATACCAGCGGATGGAAGGTAGTTGCCAAAACCCTGACCCTCGATGACTGTATCTTCAGACTATTGGGCGACGACAAAGTCCCTGCTCCAGATTTGTTTGACGAAAACCACCTGGTTATCACCAAAATAAAAGCCAGAACCAACGATATAATTATTGTGGGCGATACAATTCATGGCAATCTTACCGACATGTTTGCCCATGAGCGTTGCGGCATCGAGATAAGAAAAATGCGCAGCAAAATTACCGTTTCACCAATTGCCACCATCTGCGATGAGCTTTACCTGGAAACAAACAACAGTAAGTTGCGCCATTACTATTCCATGAACTATACCCGGTTTCCCTGCTTTCTTGATTATATAGATAGTGTGGTAATGGTTGCCCATCTTAGCGATGCCACAGTTGATATTCAAGACATAGCTTATTTCGCTCCGCAGTTGAAGAAGTTCCCCAATATCATGTTCAAGGCAAAGGGCGATGGAAAGGGAACAGTTGCCAAACTGGAAGGACATAACCTGCTGGTATCGGATGGTAACAGTGTGCTAAAGGGTAACTTGACCATGGTTGGACTGCCCGATATTTATAAAACTTTCATCACCTTTTCCAATAGCGAACTGGCAACCAATGGCGCAGGGATTTTACGCTATGTACCCAATCTTAAAAACAGCCCGGATATCTCTTTAGAAAGTATCAATTATGCTGTTTTCAATGGCAGTTTCACAGGTTATGTTGAGAATTTTTCGGTTAAAGGACTGCTCAGGACCAACCTGGGAAGCCTGGCAACAGATATGAAACTTAACCTGCCGGAATTCAGCAGTAAATCAGCTATTTACTCCGGCACAGTGGCTACCGATAAGCTGCAACTGGGTATATTGCTCAGGCAACCCCTCCTGGGAGGAATTTCATTAAAAGAAAGCATTACCGGGAAATCTTTTGATCCCGATAATGTTCAGGCAAATATTAATGGTATTATCTCTGAGCTGACCCTAAACGGCTATACCTACCACAATATAACTACCAACGGACTACTGGCTAAAAAACAGTTTAATGGAAAAGTTCTGGTAGATGACCCCAACCTGGCGCTCGAATTTGATGGCAACATCAATTATGCCAACAAGAATATAGATATTACGGCACAGGCACACCTTCTGGCCTGCAACTTTCAGGCACTGCACCTCACAAAAGATACCATCACAGCCTCTGCCGATTTTGACCTGGATTGTACTGGATCAAACATTGATAATTTCTCGGGTTATGCCAAACTCAATAATATCGATCTGAAACGCAACTCGCATAAGCTGGCCATCGATTCTGTTTTGGTAAGATCTACCGGAGATACACTCAATAAGTTGCTAACCATTCAGAGTAACGATGTTTTGGCAACTATTAAGGGTAATTACCGGCTGAGTAAATTGTCTTCTTCCGTTCAGTTTTACCTTTCCCGCTATCTGCCCAACTATATTTCTGCCCCGGCCAATACTGCCCCCGACCAGGATTTCGCATTTAAGGTCAATACTTATAATATCGATAGTCTGCTGGCAGTAGCATATCCGCTCATCCGGGGTTTCGATAATTCAGAATTCATAGGTTCATTAAATACCACTGCCAAGAAATTAACACTAAGTACAACTGTCCCTTATGGTAGTATTGGCAACGTGCATATGAGCAATATTGCGATTACCGGTTCAGGCAATCTGGAATCACTGGGCATTAATACCAATATAGACTACGTTTCAATAGGCGATAGTTTGGTGAATGGTTCCCTGAGTGTTACTGCTACGGTAGCCAACGATACTGTAGCCTATACCATAGCCACCACTACTCCCGATACCAGTACCTCCATTACCCTCAATGGCCGCATTCTGGCTCGTAAAGATTCGCTATACTTCACTATGCTTCCATCTCAGTTTTATTTGAGTCAGGCAAAGTGGGATATTGCCGGCGGATCGAAGATTACCTATACCACCAATTATCTGCAGGTTGCAGGACTTAACCTGTCATCGGGCCTGCAAAAAATCAATGTAGCCAGCCAGATGCAAGTGGCCGGGCAGCCTATTATTATTACTTCCGAGAACCTGGATATCGGGCAGTTAGGGTCATGGATCGGGTTATCTGCATATCAGCCGGATGGTCGGTTAAACGGAACAATTACTATAAGTAACCTCTTCAACGGATTCTTAATCAGATCAAATATAAAAGCTACAGATGTACTGCTTGGAACTGATACTGTTGGCACGGTCAATATAATCGGTAGTTATAGCGGACCCAAAAAACTGATTTCCTTCGATCCGCAGACCGGTATTTACCGGGACAATTCATCGATCACTGCCTCGGGTGATATCTCATTCGATAGTCTTACCCAGCAAAAACTGGATGGCAGAATACAGTTCAAAAATGCTCCTGTATCCTGGTCGTCTCCCTTCCTGGCAGGCATATTAAGTCACCTCACTGGTACGGTCGATGGCTCTGTTAAATTCGAAGGCACTTCCTACGAACCCAGAATTGATGGCGACCTGACCGTAAAAAATGCAGGCGTTAAGGTCGACTACATGGGGTGCAGCTATACCCTGCCCTATGCAGCCGTGCATGTAAACAACACCAGCATCACTTTTGGTAAACTAACCATCTACGACAGCTATAAAAATACAGCCACAATAACAGGCCATTTTTACCACAGGCTGTTTAACCGAATGGGTATGCACATTAATATCGCATCCCAAAAAATGGAGGTCATGAACCTTACCTCGGCCGAAAACAATCTGTTTTATGGGAACCTAATTGCCAGTATGGATTCCTTCGTCATAAAGGGCCGGTTCAATAACCTTAAATTGTATGCTTATAATGCGGCTCCTGCTGCAAGGTCCAGATTCTACATACCTGTTACCAGTTCAGCTGGTGGCGATGCCGGGTCTTATAGTTTTGCCTCCTTCAAAGTATATGGTAAGAACCAGGACAAACTGACCCGGCAGGTTAGAGATAAGATAGATATTAGCATTGACGCCAACCTCAATAACCTCGCCGAAATGCATATTGTACTCGATCCCTCATCTGGCGATGAGATCATGGCAAGAGGTAAGGGGCGACTACAGATAGATGTGCCGCCAGCCAACGATATTGCCATACACGGCCAGTACTTTATAGATAATGGCTTGTATACCTTCACCTTCAAATCGTTGTTTATTGAACGTAAATTCAAACTAAATTCGGGTAGTACCATCAGTTTCAACGGACCATTCAACAGCACTACGTTGGATGTTTATGCCACTTATGCCGCCAAAGCCCGCCTGTATGATATATTGAGTGATGCCGATAAGACTTTTGTAGTAGGCAATGAAAAAACCGATGCCCAGGAGCCCCAGTTTATTGATGTGAACCTGCACATGAACGGCTTCCTGAACAATCCCAAACTCACTTTCGACCTTGACCTCGAAGACAAGCACTCTCAGAGCACTCTGGCCTACCAGCGGCTTAAGATCATCAACAACGATGACCGGCAGAAGCTTAACCAGGTTGCCTCACTGCTGCTCATCAACAGCTTTATTCCTCCCGATGGCATAGGTGGTAATACTGCCATTACCGGCGCCGTAAACAATATTAGTCAGATCTTATCTTCCACCACATCTATGGCGCTTACCAATATTGTAAACAAGCTGCTCAAGGATAAGGACCTGAATGTGGATGTAAAATATACCAACTACAATTACAACGATCAGCAGACAAATGGCATCACCAGCATCAACCGTAATGCTATTACTGCCAAGGTGAACAAATCTTACCTCAACGAACGCCTCCTGGTCGAAATAGGCAGTACATCCGACTGGGGACGCCCATCCAATACCAGCAGTACCAATACCAACTTCAACCTTACCGGCGACTTCAGGATACAATACCAGTTAAGCCAGGAAAGCAATCTAAGGCTTAATGTATTCCGCACCAGTGATTATGATGTAACGCTGGACCGGGATATTGTGCGCAGCGGTGTGGGTATCAACTGGCATAAGTCCTTCGACAAGTTGGGAGATTTCTTCCGGGGCAACAAATACTTTCAGCAACAAAAGCAACATGAAATGGACAATTTTAAAGAGCCTGTTTTTGACAGTGTGGCTAAAAAGCCTCTGGATGTAAAGAAGTAATTATCTGAATTGCATATAACACAAAATTATTTTTTTCTTTCCCGTTATTTACGTTAACTTTATTAACTGCTTATCTGCTTCGAGTAAGTTGAGACAAATACAGTTCCAATTTTATGTTTGGCTTTATCATGGGATAATATTTCTGGCCAGTCAACTTATCTCCTGAATTAAAGCAATATATGGCCTTCGTAGAGCTATATTTTTTACGTCGAGTATTAAAAT
>CAIUZK010000037.1 GCA_903903635.1 uncultured Bacteroidota bacterium | reverse complement strand
TTACTGCGCATCCTGTGTTACTATTTTAAGAACTTTTTATTTACTTTTTGTTAACCCCTTTTCTCATTGGGAGTGCAAAGGTAGAAGTTTCAATCCGTACTGCAAAATTTATTTTCAACTATTTTTTGCCCCCGTGTTTCTCTCCCTTGCTGCCTGATAAAGAACTTTTTAAAACTCCCTTTCTGTACTCATCAGCGGCTACCGATTTTCTTTTTGGGAGTGCAAAGATAGACAAGTTTTTCAACTCCGCTCAACCTTTCTTTTATTTATTATTTCAGCACTTGTTACTCCGTATTTGTAAAGAACTTTTCACTGCCCCGTTTCGTTTGGGGAGCGCAAAGATAGGGGTACAAGGCTCCCCTGCCAAATGATTTTTCATTTATTTTCCACTATAGCTAAACTTTAACACACGCCAAACAGGATTAAAAACACACGCCAAACCGCAACAGACAAAGGTTTCAGCAGCTTTTTCATACGAGATTACTACCAGTGAATCGACTTATTGAATGAATAAAACAGAGCCAATTCAACGCCCTTTACCAGGAATAGAATCAAATGGATCGCTCAGGTATCGCTTTCCATCGTGGCTGTAAGAACAAGGACAACATTCCTTCAAAGGCCGTTCAGGAAATTTACGATGATAAAATTTGATCGACTCTTTATCAGAACTAATAGTGAAAACCGGAATTCCCCGGGGAGCTATTAAGGGCATGAGCCATATCCCTATTACCACGAAGGGATCATGTAATGGTGGCCGCCATCCGTCATTTATATACTCAAGATTAGTGTGGTATTTCCAGCACAGACCTAGTTCCCGTTCAGTAAAGTAATTATTGGGCAGGCGCGAAATGTAATCATCCACATTTACCGAATGCTTTGCTATATTATCCTGTAATTTAAAGTAGGCACCTAAATTAAACAGATAAACACCCAAAGCAATCATTGGAAGGGATATACCCAATAACAAAAGCATTTTACCACTTCGGTCGGCTTCTTTATAATATTTCAGAATATGGAACAGTAAATAAAACGGAATAAAAGCCAGTAAACCAGCCCCGAGCAGAAGTATCTCCAGAATAAAACCGATGTAGTTAGCCATCCTCTTATGTGGGTCACCAAGAAACATGATGCAATACACACAAATTGGCACACCAGTCCCCAACAAAAAATACAGGCCGTTCTTTACCCAGTTCACCTTCACAAAAGGGAATACCAAAATAGCAAAGAAAAAGATGACGCACATTACAGCGGCATATAAAACAGGCATACAAAATACCTGTAAAATGAAGAAATTAGTATAGACGCCAATACCACAATAAGCAAGTGTAATTTTTAACCTTGCTATTGGATCAGGATGAAAAACAATTGTTTTTAGAACGGCCCTAATTTTGCGCACTACTTACAAACGCAGTTATGAGGGAATTATTATTTACATCCCTTTACCGCATACACAAGCGGTAGTTTCCCTTCCATCCCCTTTATCTGGAAGCCTCCAGGCTTTATTTCCACCATGTTGGCAAAACAAGGATAGGGGGACGTGTCATACTCGCGGAATTCAATAATACAAAGCCCCACCTCAATAAGATGCTGCAGCACTTCGCCCAGGTTGTGGTTCCAGCCTATCTCAGTCATAATTATATCCGCGTCTTTGGCTGCATATGTACCGCTGTTTGTCTCTATTATTGTTTCCTTATTGAAGTAGGAATATTGTACTGCGCTGAAATCCGGGTTAAACATCCATACAACCGGATGAAATTCCACCAGCACAAAAATGCCGGAAGGCTTTATATATTGACCCACTACCTCTGCCCATTTTTTCATATCAGGCAACCAGCCCAGTACACCATAGGAAGTGAACACAATATCAAATTGTTCGTTCAGAACATCAGGCAGCGAATAAATATCAGTGCAAATAAACCGGGCATCAAGCCCCAATTCTTTTGTCAACTCCCGGGCTTTACCGATTGCAGCATCCGAAAAATCAACACCGGTCACCTTTGCACCCAGGAGTGCCAGCGAAAGTGTATCCTGACCGAAATGACACTGCAGGTGCAGTATCTTTTTACCGCTTACATCGCCCAGGAGGCCCAACTCAATATCATTCAAAGATGAAGCGCCCTGAAGAAATGCATCCATTTTATAGAATGCCGAGCCAATATGATGTTTTGTTTTTTCATCCCACAATGCTTTGTTGGTGAATAGGTAGTCTATGTCGTATTTCACGTTATGCGTATTTTTTATTTCAACAAGTGCAACCTAAAAATCAAAATTGGTAAAGCTGCTCCCTTTTACATCACCCCCGGAAGCTCGAACCGGGTAATAACCCACCAGTCATATTCCCGCTTAAGCCCGAACAGGCATGCACCGTCAAAATCCATTGTCTCCGGGCTACCTTCAATTTCCCCTGAATAATGCAGATGCCCACATACTGAGGCTTCATTTTTAGAATCATTCAAAACAACAGATGTAAATTCAAACTCCTCAATTCCGAAAGCGCCAAATGCATCCCTGAAATGGTTCACTTTTTTGCTCACTTCTTCTTTGGTGTATTCAACGCCCTTATACCATACCCTGTCGTCCAGGCCCCTGATTACCTCTGAGCTATCTTTCTCCTTATCTGTTATATACTCCACCAGTTCAGTACAACGGTTCCTTATATCAAACTCATGGTTAGGATGAAAATCTTCATAAATGTAACACTGCATCATACCTTCCAGCCTGATGTCATTCGTTTCCAGATTAAAAAGCTCCTCGGTTATAAACCGGTACAGTTCCCTGTCTTCTACATCGCAGATGGTATCTACCCGTATAGAGTTCTTATTCAGCACATCCATGATAGTCTTTAGTTCACCGACTACTTCATCATCTGACAGTTCAGCCACCGGTTTCCATACCGGCCGGCCGACAAAGTCATATATCAGTATCATTTTCTGATTGGCATATGCATCCTCCCATTTTTGCACATAATCCAGAAACTGCCCCTCTATTTCAGGAGGCAAACCGGATCCATCCAGCGATTTCGACAAATCCATGCCATGCTCCAGCGCCAATTTTATCTTCTTTATCTCATTTTCGGCATGAATATCATCCAGGTTTTCTTCTTCCTCATCCAATGGTTCTTGCATATAATATAGTTTACCAATGAAAAATTAATGTTCAAAAATATAAAGCACTACTGTATACAGGCCTATATCCTTGCTATATGTTGCCTCCATGGCCAGATGCGGCGGAGCGCTTGCCACTTTAGCATCCTCTTTCATTTCCTGCATAAATACAAGCTTTTTATAAGCCGACATCCCCGGAAAGAAATTGTCTTGTGTAGACATTTTAAAACCCTCCCCTTTCAGACAATTTCGCAGCAGGTCCTTGTATTTATCATAAACGGCTCTCACCGAATCTTTATTCCTGGTTTGATAAAAAGCGCCTTCATAAAACAATCCCATCGAGGCTACAAAACGCGAATTAATTGTTCCCGGTATTTTAATTCCGCATGCCCAATTGGTTGCATTCATATTAGCATCTAGCAGTTTACCCCTGGTATTTCTGAATTTATTCACTCCATCATGTGTTATTGTGAGTACAGCATTGCAGAAATCCTCATCCTGTCCAAATGCAGTATAACCCGGATTAAATGCAAACAATAAAACAATAAGAACAAAATTTTTAATCATGATGCTAAAGTAAGGAAGATTCATAAACCACGAATAATTGCAACAAAATGTTGGCAATATTTCCGGAATGTCCGCATTTTTTTTGAGCCAATCATAAATAGAGTCAGTCTATTTTAGGCTATATCCTATAAATAGGAGTAAACAGCAACCAATCAAATCCCCTAAACGGCACAATAAAAATGGAGCGGATAAAAAAAATACTGTTGCAATCCGGCTGACTATAAAATCTGGCACAATATTTGGTCTAGCAAAATCATGATTGACAAGGGCTCCTACTGAGCCATCGGTATAATCAAAGCAATACTATCAGTAAACAACCAAAAAAACAAATAAACGTTTATGAAAAAAACACTGCTATCTATTATGCTCTTAGCTTTTGTTCTGAATTTATCAGCACAGGAAAACGCTATCGTTTCAACCAAATCAGATAATACATGGGCATTCAAGGGCAAAGTGCTGCCGTGGGTATTCCTTGGTTCAGGCATTAATTATAGCGCAGGGGTGGAATATGGATTCAAAGGGACTCACTCCCTGGGTGTTGATTTTGTGTATAACGATAAAAGCTTTGAGCATGATGTGTATGATAATGCTAAGAAAGAATATGTATCAGGGCCGCGCATGTACACAGTAGCCCGCGGGCTTTTTCTTAATTACAGGCGATATATGCCCGCCGACCAAACAATTTTCAGCGCTCCATTACACAAGGTATTTGGAGATGCCTGTCTGCCCTACTACAGTGCCTTTTTAAGATACGGCAAAACCGACTACCACTATGACCCGGGGTTCGATAGATCACAAATATCGTACGATGAATGGCAATATTCTTCCGGACTGCTCTTAGGCGTGGTTTACAATTTCTTTGACATAAACATGGGGCCGTTTTATAAGCAGACCTATATTACCGATGTACAGTCGGTTAATGGCGCCACAGTATACAATTCACATCTGCGGCCATCATTGGGATTTCGTGTAGGAGTCAATTTATTTCTTGTCGCCAAACGACAATCAAAACACCTGCTTGCCAAATCGTGTCCTTCGCTGAGGGATCTATAAACGGCTAATGATTGTTATGGGTCTAACGGATCAACCGGATTACTTTGTAACGAAAGCATTGAAGGCACATAACGGGCTTCGGATACTGAAATTTTTTCCATATCCGAATAAGGCAAATAACCCAATTCGCGCAAATTGCGTATATCAAAACTATGACCAGCCTCGGTTATTGATGTAATGTGTGACGGGGATGAGATAACCAATACGGGTTTATCAGCAGGTATTCCATTATGAAAAATAATCCGGTTGGCATTACGGATATTGGTTGTGGTATGCCGCGCAAAAGGATCAACAATAATTGCTTCCTCAGGTAAACCATATTGTTCCATCAGGTATCTTTTCATTTCTATTGCCTCGCAATATTTTGTCCCGGCCGGATGCACATAACCTCCGGAAGCAATAATACATGGAGCCAACCTTTTTCTATATCTTACAACGGCACTGTCGCATCTTTTTCTACCCACCGGGCTAAGGGCTATATTGTCCTTATCAGGACCGCTTCCCAGCAACAAAATAGCGGAATAGGGATAATGACGCCAGGCAGCAGTTTTAATTTTCTTCAAAGCAGCCCTGTTTAAACCCGCATTCAATGGCTCATGGCGCACCGCTTCATCGCAACCATTTATTGCAAGCAGGCCCAATGATACGGAAAGTGCTGGCGCATAAAACTGTCCTGATTTACCAGCAATGGCTAGTGAATCGAACAAACCTTTAATCCGTGCTCGGTAATGTATATGAGCATCATCAGGGTAATAAGCAGCCAATTGATTCTGAAATCCATAATGACCTATAATATAATTGCAGCCCCTGATACACTGGCCCCAGGCTCTCAGGAATAACAATTTATTGTTACCGGCAGTATAAACCTCATAATATCCTGATGGGCGGAGCTGATAATCAATCAGACTATCCAACCTGAGTTTACTATTTTCGTAAATCGTTGAAAGTGCGTGATCGATTTTCAACGAGTCTTCAAAGGAATACTGTAAAACAGAAAAAACCGAGTCTGGCCAGTTGGCGCTCAGTTCATGAGTGGGAGACAGCAACTTTGTCTTGGCCTGATAAATTGAATCCAGAGCCGGATCCTTACCAAGCAATTGTTTGATTTCAGGATAAAACTCAAACACCGTTAGTAAATAAAAGTTCTTATCGCAAAGCATATTACCCTTGCTTAGATATTTGCAACGGGCATCAAAATCAATACTGGTCTGAGCTTTCGCACCGGTTAAAACAACGAACAATAGTACTATTATCAGCCGAAACATATTGGTTTTGTATTTGTTCCCTAAAGTTGAATATTGAATTAAACCTCATCATCCGGATCACTGTTTTTAAGATCATACTCAAGTGTTGGATCAATCTTTTGCTCCTGAATCAGTTTCTGACGCTCCAGCAATGCTGCATGATGGGCTTTAAGGTATTCCAGTCGCTTTTTACCATAGGATAGCCTGGATATAAGTACAAACAATACCGGCACAATAAAAATAGCTATAGAAGTTGCAGCCAGCATACCACCAAATACAGTAAACCCAATAGTGCGCCTGGCAATGGCGCCGGCCCCTGTAGCCAATAATAAGGGCAATACACCGAGAATAAAGGCCAGCGATGTCATAATAATGGGGCGCAAACGCAACTTCACTGCATCCAGTGTTGACTGTATCAATTCCTCGCCTGCATCAACCCGTTCCTTGGCAAACTCTACAATAAGAATAGCATTTTTAGCGGCAAGACCTATCAATGTTATGAGGCCTATCTGAGCATAAACGTTATTAGTAAGCCCGGGCACTAAAGTCAGGGTAAGAATGGCGCCAAATGCCCCAACAGGTACTGCCAGCAATACCGAGAACGGCACCGACCAGCTCTCGTACAATGCTGCCAGGAAAAGAAATACGAACACTATGGACAGCATGAATATATATATCGTCTTAGATCCTGCCTGGAGTTCTTCATAACTCAAACCTGAGAATTCATACCCATACCCCTGTGGCAATGTCCGCTCAGCTATTGCCTTAAGCGCTGCAAGAGCCTGACCACTGCTGTAGCCCGCTTTGGGCGAACCATTCACTTCTGCCGAACGGAATATATTAAAGTGGGAAATCAAAGGCGCTGTTTCAATTGGTTTATAACTGATCAGAGTACCCAATGGAAGCATCTGGCCTGTCTGATTGCGAACAAAGTATTTATCCATATCAGATATCATGACGCGGAAAGTGGTATCTGCCTGTACCACCACATGGAAATTGCGGTTGTACATGGAAATGTCATTGATGTAAAAACTACCCATGTAGGTCTGAATGGTACTGAAGACATCGGCGATGGATACCCCCAGCTTTTTGCACTTCTCCCTATCCACTGTTACACTATAACTTGGTGTATGAGCGCCATAAAAACTAAACGCCGAACCAATAGCCGGATCCTTATTCACTTCAGCAATAAATTTTCTCAGCACCTTTTCAAAGGTCTGCACATCATCAGTTGTCTGCCGCTGTTCAATTTGCATACTGAAGCCCGCAGTTTGCCCCAACCCCGGAATAGGAGGCGGAGGCACCACCACTACATTGGCCTGCTTTACACCTTCTTTAGCAATATTCTGTTTCAGCACATCAATAATCCCCGGAACCTGCTCACTTAGTTTTTCGCGCTCATCCCATGGTTTCAACTGGCAGAAAATGGTGCCGCTGTTCGATTTGGTCGAGAAGGTCACAACATTCAATCCACCCAGTGCGGCATAATGCCCTACTCCAGGGGTCTCCCCCACAGCCTTCATGATTTTCTGGAGCACTTCTATCGACCTTGCCGTTGATGATGCTTCAGGAAGTTCATAGGTGATAAACATACGCCCGTCGTCTTCCATTGGTATAAAGCCGGTAGCCTTATTCTTAAAAAGCAACGCTGTGCCTATGCTGATGCATACCAGCAGTATGATCACATATTTTGATCCTGCAATACAACGCTTTACACCACCGGTATAATTAATACTCACCTGGTCAAACCAGTTATTGAATACAAAAAAGAACCTGCCAAGACCTTTGCGCTCGCTACCTTCCTTTGCGGGTTTCAATAAAACGATACACAATGCCGGAGTTAAGGATAATGCTACAAATGCCGATAGTATTACGGATATAGCGATGGTAATGGCAAACTGCTGATAAAGCCGGCCAACAATTCCCGGTATAAAACCAACCGGAACAAATACTGCAGCTAGTATCAATGCAATGGCAATTACCGGTCCCGATATATCCTGCATAGCACGGTAAGCAGCCTCCTTTGCCGTCATTCTATCCTTATCCATATAATGCTGGACCGCTTCAACAACAATAATAGCGTCATCTACCACAATACCAATGGCCAGTACAAAACCAAACATGGTAAGAGTGTTGATCGTAAAGCCTAATGGAATGAAAAAGATGAACGTGCCGATAATAGATACCGGAATAGCAAGAATAGGTATAAGGGTAGCCCGCCAGTTCTGCAAAAACAGAAAAACCACTAATGCCACCAGCCCCAGGGCTTCCAGCAATGTGATTACCACCTCATGCATAGATACCTTTACAACGGTCACTGACTCAAAAGGCACTTTATAATCTATATCAGTAGGAAAGGTTTTTTTAAGCTCATCCATTTTTGCATAAACACCCTCAGCTGTAGCCAATGCGTTACTGCCGGGCGCCTGGTAAACCAGAAGATAAGATGCCCGTTTGCCATCTACAAAAGAATTACTGGCATACGAATATTTACCCAGTTCCACTCGCGCAACATCTTTAAGATATACCAAGGCCCCGGTTCCGGGCATGGTCTTTACTATAACGTTTTCAAAATCGCTTACTTTACTCAACCGGCCATTTACCAGCAGGCTATACTCAAATACCTGCTCCTTTTGCTGTGGGGGCACGCCAACCGAGCCTGCAGCTACCTGAACATTCTGCTCACTGAGGGCGCTGTTGATATCACCGGCAGTAAGACTATATTCAGCCAGCTTATCAGGTTTCAGCCAAACACGCATACTGAAATCATCCGTCCTGGATACGATATCCCCTACTCCATCCAGCCTGAGTAAGGCATCTCTGATAAATATATTGGCGTAATTATCTACAAAGGTTACGTTATGCGATCCGGCGGGTGAATAAATTGCCACCAGCATCAGTATACTGGGATTTTTTTTACGCACGGTCAATCCAAGTCGTTTAACCACATCAGGCAATTGGGGCGTAGCTATACTTACCCTGTTCTGTACATCAAGTGTGGCAATATTAATATTGGTACCGATATTAAATGTTGCATTGATCGTCATAGCACCATTACCTGTACTATTACTTTGCATATACACCATGCCCGGTGAACCATTGATCTGAGTTTCAACAGGGGTTGCCACTGTTTGTTCCACAGTAAGGGCATCGGCGCCGGTATATTGTCCTGTAACCTGAACTACCGGAGGCGTTATTTCAGGGTATTGCCCTACCGACAGGTTCATGATGCATAATGTGCCCACCATTACCAAGACAATGGAGATCACTATTGCTGTAACCGGCCTTTTAATAAATGTATTTGCGATCATACTGTTAAGTCCAAAATCATAAGTTGCAAGAATAAAGATTCACCCGACAGTCTTCCTTAATGCCCTGAGCCTTTCGGTGCACCACCCGGTGCGCCAATTGATATGAGCGAACCATCGTGCAGCTTTTGCACCCCGTCCACAATAATATCTTCACCACCTGTCAACCCGCTTTTTATAATTACATGGTCGGCAATGGTCTGGCCCTGTACCACTTTCTTTTGCATGGCATGAAGGGCCGATTTCTGAGCAACCTTATTAGTTGTATCAGCAGAAGGAATCAAGGTATCCCTGGCAACATAAACAAAATATTCACCCATCTGTTCTACAATAGCTTTAGATGGTATTACTATCTGCTTTGACGTATCCTCACTGCGCACCTTTACAGAGCAGCTCATACCCGACCGAAGCAATGATCCAGCATTGAGAAATGAAAGCCGTACAATAATAGTTCCTGTCTGCGGATTAACTCCCCTGTCAATAAAACTGATGGCCCCGTTTTTATTATAAACACTTCCGTCGGGCAATACCAAAGTAAAAAGACTATCAGCAGCTTCGTGAGATAATTGCTGCAACTTAATAAATCGTGGAATTTGCTTCTCATTCACAGCAATCTCAACAGCCATCGGATCATCGGTTGAAATGGTGTTGAGTATTGTCTGACCTACGTTTACAATATTTCCTGTTTTAACCTGGGAGATGCCAATGGTTCCATCAAACGGAGCATGTATCACTGAATAGCCCAGATCTGTTTTTGCTTTTTCCAGGTCCTGCTTTGCCGAGGTAAGCTGGTTCTTCGCGTTCTGCAACGTTGTCATGGCATGATCCAATATCTGCCTGGCTACTGCTTCATGCTGATTCAGGTAAATATATCGATCAGCATCCTTTTGGGCCTGCTCCATATTTGATTCAGCTACCCTTACATTAGCTTCCGACGCATTTACACTTGCCTGAAATTTCCTGTCATCAATCGAATATAACTTCTGTCCTTTTTTTACATGCTCTCCTTCTTTAAAATAAATTCCTGTCACATACCCTTCTACCACCGAGCGTATATCTACCTGCATCAAAGGAACAACAGTACCCGGAAATTTATCATAGTACATGGCCCGCTCCGACGATACTTTTGCCAGATTAACCGGCACAGGCATGTTGGCCGGATTTGGCGCTACCTTCTTCTGCTCACCACACGAGCAGAAAAATATCGCCCCCGAAATTATTAGGCTTATATGCCTGAATGACCTGATCATCTGATTCATTTTATATTAATTCACTACCTGTATTTCGCCCAATGCCTGCTCCAGATCAATTTTGCTTTCAAGCAAATGGAACATTGCATTGAGGTAATTTATTTCCGATGTTTGCAGATCCGATTCTGCTACTATTACATCAAGATATGCCTTGACTCCCTCGCTGTACTGCAACTTAACAATATTGTATACCTCTCTGGCCATTGCCACATTTTCCCTCTGAGTTCCCAGATAATACAGATTACTTTTATAGTTTGCCAATGCCTGATTATACTGAGTATAAATAGCCAGTTTAAGATTTACTTCATCCCAATCAGTCCTCAATTCCTGCAATCTGGCTTTCCGTATACTCTCCAATCTCTTGAATCCGCTGAAAATAGGAATATTCAATTGCAGTGCGGCAAGAGAATAGGGATAGGCTTTTGAATACAGGTCAGAGAATTTATTGTTTTCAAACTCGTAATAATAATTATAAGAAGCCGAAAGTGATGGCAGATAACCCAGCCTGTAATAGCTGGTAGTCTCATGCTGAATCCGCTTCAATGTTTCCAATTGCTGATACTCTATTCGTTTTTCAAAATGAAGCCGCACACTGGTATCTATATATATATCCTGCATCATTCCCGAAGTGTCGTATCGCACCGTAAATTCCTTTTCTGCCGGATAGCCCATCAATTGTTTAAGTACCGCATATTTAGCATGAACTGATTCGTTTGCTGTTTTCAACTGGGAAAGTGAATTGTTCAGTATTATTGTTGCCTGCTTATAATCTACTTTATCTGCAATACCACTCACATACCTGTTATAGGCATCCGTTTTATTCTTCATCAACCTGGCAGTATCATCCTTGTAAACACCCACCTGGGCAATAGATAACAGCAAATCATAAAATGCCTTTGTAACACCTGAAACCAACTGTATTTTCACACCTTTGGTAATTTGATTGGCGATCTCAATATTCAGTTTTGATGCTCTGAATGCCAGTAGTGCATCTGTATTAAAGATTGTCTGAGAAGCACCAATGGCCGGAATGGAATAATTATATACTCCGGATGATATTGGCGTAGACTTCCCGTTTATAGTAGTAAATGCAGTTGGCAACTGAAAATAATTCTGATAATTAGCTGAGCCTGAAACCTGTGGCAACCATCCCGATAAGGCTATATTATTATTAGTTCTGGCCATAGCCTCATCTATGAATGACTGATTGAGGGCCGGTTGATTTCTTGTGGCAAATGAAAGGCAATCTCCCAATGACAATACATTGGATAGAGTATCCTGCCCCAAATCGCCAGTTTTTTTAACTGAATATGTATTATTTAAAGTGGATTGTTGTGCTCCTACTGGTATACAAAATATTGAAAAAACTACAAACAGTAAATAGGTACGGGTTAGCATATGGCTAAATCAATTGTTAGTGAAAGAACCGCACTTCACCATTTACACCTTACATATATAACAATATGCCGTTTAATTGATTAGTAATCGGAAAAATCAGGCTAAAGGTAGCCATTACCTATTAATTCCGTGATGGCAGGATATTGTTTTTATTGATTGCTGGTTAACCAATATTATATAATCGGGCTTATTTCCGCCAAATTGATAAGAGAACTTAATACAACTGAATCACCAGAATCAAAATACGGTACATAGCAGAACTTCACCAGGGATACTGGAAGTATCATACTTACTGCACATTTTGTTGGCATTATCTGCTGTCTGGTTACCCAGATCGTAAGAGCGAACCAGTTGGTTATTATAACTGCAATGACAATGATATTCCTTTTTACAGGATGCGAAGGAAATTATACCAAAAACAACTGCAACAACAGTATAAAGTGCCTTTTTCATTTTTTGCCGTTTTGTTTATTTACCAGCGAATTTAGTTTAATTATCTTTGAAGTTGAAAACATTCACTAATTTTTATTTCATAAATACTATTGAGGCTTCATTTGGCATTTTATAAACTGGCCCTGTAGACCTGTATTTTCCTGAATTTTATTTTTTGAATTAATATTGTACATGCTATCGGTTAAAATCGCATCGGTTAATGATATCGCTCTGATACAGGAGTTAACTTACAAGGTATGGCCCCAAACCTACAATCATATTATTGGTGAGGAACAGGTCCATTATATGCTTGGTCAGTTTTATACCGAAGCGGCTTTAAGAAATCAAATTGAACAGCAACAACATCAGTTTATTATTGTCTTTGATGAGGGGGAGGCTGTAGGGTTTGCATCCTATGGGCAGTTGGAACCAGGTATTTTTAAGCTGCATAAACTATATGTAAACCCTGACCGGCAGGGAAAGGGATTAGGGGCATTTATCATCAGGTATATACAAAATGAACTGGCATCCGGACAAACCAGAAAACTAAGGCTAAATGTAAATCTCCACAATAAAAATGCTATCGCATTCTATTACAAAACAGGCTTCTATCTTCTGAAAAATGAAAAAATTGATATCGGGAATGGTTTTTTCATGGATGATCATGTTTTTGAACTGGACATTTGATTTTAAGTAAGCACCTATTCAGTTCTCATTCCGCGACTGTAGTATTGTACCACGTGAACTGAGCTAAATCAGCACCCTACTTCATCATTACACGCACTAAATTATTGATATGCATTTATATTTCTCTTAAGAAATACCACAAATGCGGTATTGATTTTGTGCAATTTGTTAGGTTACTTTGTAAAAAAATGCCTTATGAAACAGATAACATTATTTTTAGCCTCAATTGTCGTACTGAGCTACTCAGCTTTGGGTCAGGATAAAAAAGCACAATCCACTCCGTTAAAAGAGGTAATGACTTTAAAAATAGACCGTGAGGGTGGTGCCAACGGAGCGAATATCGCCTGGAATCCAAAAGAAAAAAAATACTATGCCGCCATGGCAGGAAACGAAAGTTTCCCTATGGAAGTATTTGATGCAAAAGGGAAAATGCTGAGTGATGAAACTCTGGAAGCTCTATTTGATGTTCGTGGACTTTGGTACAGTTCATCGGCAAAAGCGCTACAAATGAATGGATATGATAATGCAGGATGGGCCGAGTATAAACTGAATGCAAAGGGTATCCCAATTTCCGCCAAAAAATTAAGTGTTGTTATCAGCCAGCCTGATGCACAATGCGTGGGCGCGTTCGACGATAAGACAAGTTCGCTATATTATTATGATTACGCCACAGTAAATGTTGAAAAATATGATGTAAAAACCGGCGATAAAGGGAATACAACCAAGCTCCACCTGGGTGCAAAAACCGAAAAAAACATTAATGATGCAGACGAAACAACCAAAGATCTGTATAACCAGAATGCGATTATTTTCACAGGTATCGCACATGCCGAGATAGGTCTGTTAAATGTAAATGACCATACTATCGAATTGTATAATTTAGCTACAGGATTACTTGCCAAAACACTAGCCTTACCAGAGGGCGCTCCTCAGGAAAATTCTCTTAATTTCAGTTTTTGCAACAATATATATTGGCTGTTCGATAAGAAGGATAGGATATGGCATGGATATAAATGAGCCTGATCTGCATTCGCTTTTTTTGAATAATAGATATTCAAGGTATTGATACAGATTCAAAAAATAGCAATATTATCGGCAATATTATCAGCAATTTTCTTCCTGCTATCCGGAAAAACAATCGAAATGCTAATGGGAGTTTTTGTATTTTTAGTCTGCAATAAATAGTGTTAATTATATTTTACCTATGCGGTGTATAATCATATTTCTGGCTATGTCTCTTTATAGCTATACTTCTGTTGGTCAATCTTTCAAAAAATACACTATAGGCAACAGTGCCTGTTCCGGCTATTTTTACTGCGACCCTGGAACTTTTAAATTAGAAGCCAGTCCGGATGGTTCTGATGTGTATACCGGAGAATGCGGCAGTGAAGAAATTTATTATGGTATTATCTGCGTTAAATTAAAAGATAAAATTAACGACATGGACGGCAGTGAAAAAATGCTGATCTCATATCTTGACTACCTGAAACCCTCTTTGAACATAACAAGTTCCGCAGGCTATGGTAAAGGCCACAGATTAAAAAACCGGGAGGATACCCGTGGTGTCATAGATTACTGGAAGGATAAAGACGGATTTAACTGGAAAATAAAAGGCTGGACCGATGGTAAGATTATTGCAGTAATGTATGCATATGCCAAAAAAGATCTGCCTGAAAATAAAGTAAACTTATTTCTGGATGGATTATTACTGCCGGGTATGTAATCAAAAAAAACATCTCCAAAATTAAAAATCCACCTTGATGGTGGATTTTTAATTTTACCTATATTGCTACATTTCCTCTTCAGATTATAAAGATTAAAGCTTTGCTCTTATAGCTTTTACTTCATCTACAGTAACCGGATTGCCCGAATTACCGAAATTACTGTATACATAGGTTAATACTGCGGCAATTTCTTCGTCCTTTAAAGGTTGAGGCGGCATAACGTTGTTGTACTTAACGCCATTCACAACCAATTCGCCAGACTTTCCTTTTATTACCTGAGTAATTGTCTTTTCCCTGTCTGCAATGAAATCAGACTTCGCTATAGGAGGGAACGTATTCGGCACTCCCTGACCATTGGCCTGGTGGCAGGTAATACACGTTTTCTTAAAAATAGCTTCACCCGATACTGGCCCTGCTGCAGCCTCGGCTGCTGTCTGGCTGGTGTATGGATTGGCTGGCTTAGATCCTGAATCTCCAGAATTGCCGCCACAAGAAGCTAATACAAAGATGCTGAAAGCAGATACTGTTGCTAATAATACTTTTCTCATTTTCTATCTTTTTTTATGTTAATACTAATGGTTATCAGTTGTTTTGTTTGTTCTTTGTTTTTAACCAGTAAAGGATACCGCTCATGCCGCCAATTGGCAGTATCGCCAGAAATGCAGTAATCGATTTATAGGCATATACAACCTTTTTTGATCCTGCACCATTTCCCTGACAAAAAGGGCAGGCCTGCGCTATGACCGGAATTGCAATAAGCAAAATGCATATTATCACGCCTGAATATCTTTTCATACTAAAGCATTTTTTCTATTACAAGAATGATCAAAATTACGGGTAAATATGCAATTGAACTAAGCATTAATCTTACCGCGGTTTTATCAGACTGTTTTTTGTAATGAGCATATGAAAAAACAGACAATATAAGACCTGCTAATGCCACCATCCAACATACATGAATACCTGCACTCTCATACATGGAAAGAAGGAAAGCAGCAGGAACCATGAGGAAAGTAGATATCATTATAATAAATGCTGTCCCCTTGCACTTCCCTCCTGATGGCAGCATTTGAATACCCGACTTATTATATTCGTCATTCTGCAGCCAGGCAATAGACCAGGTGTGCGGAAACTGCCAGATGAATTGTATCAGGAACAAAGTAACAGCCTCGGCAGATATTCCCCCTTTTGCAGCTACCGAGCCAATAACAACAGGCAGCGATCCTGCGATTGCTCCCGGAACTATAGTCAACCACGTTTTCTTCTTAAGTGGCGTATAAATAAAGCCATAGATAATCATGGCTGTGCAACCAAGAATAGCACAGAGCAGATTTATTTTCAGCAATATATACAGCCCTGCAAAACCACAAATAAGGCTTATTATCATAGCTTCACGCACATGCATGCGCTCATCCGGCAGCGGCCTTAACCTGGTACGCTTCATGAGTTTATCAGAAGTCCTTTCCAGTATCTGGTTAATGACATTGGCTGCACCCGTAACAAGGAAACCTCCTATTGATAAGAGAAAAATTGTTTGCGGTTTTACATTCCTGTGGGTAGCCCATAAGTAAGACATAGATGCCGAAAACACAACAAGCAGGGATAGTCTCATTTTTATCAGTTGAGCATAATCCCTATACTTAGCCAGTAAAAAACTCTTATCGTTTTTATTCACTCAGGAACTGTTTAAAACTGTTAAGACAGGTATACCAAATAATAAAGTACAGGCCAGATAACTACCACAAACAGCCAATAAATGCTACAACTGTCAATAATACTTTTCATATTAAACCCTACCTGCTTTTTAAGCTTATTACTCAGGTAAAGTAAAGTAAGCAAACCGGCGAATACATGTAAGCCGTGGGCGCCGATGATGGTGTAGAAAAATGCACCGTATAAACTTGACCGGGTAGTAAGCCCGAAATGAAGTAACCTGACCCACTCGCTACCCTGAACTATAAGGAAGATAAGGCCCAGCAAAAGCGATAACTTAATTAACCCCTTAGATTTTATTGCCTCGGTCTGGCTATTCCTGTTATTCATTCTGAAGCGGACGATAAAGAACCCGCTCAATAATAAGATAAAGGTATTTACCGCAGTCACTTCTATTGGCAATCTTGGCTGATTTGCCGGGGGCCATTCCATTGCTCCGGCCCGGTTAACGATATATGCACTTATCAATCCGGCAAAAAACATTCCTTCAGATGCGAGCAGGAAAATCATGCCTACCAACCCATCAGATGCAACCTTTCCCTGACTTACCTGCGCGGTCATTTTGTTTTCCATAATTTCTAAAGTTTAGGTGCCAGTTCACGATGAACCATTGATACATCCGGGAATACGCCCCAGAAAAATGCAAGCAGAATAAATACTGCGGCAAATACAGCTATCCATATCAGTATAGGCTCATAACGCAGGTGCATGAAATTCCTGATTACCATTCCTATTTTCCAAACTGCCACAGCAAAAACTATTGCAATAGCCACATTGGCAGGCAGGTTAAATTCAAAAACAGCAAGGCTTAATCCAAGCAGCACCAGGAGGTATATTAATACCCTGAAATAGTTCGGATGCCCGTGATAGTCGGTTTTGACATCAGGATATACTACGCTGCCATTATCTTGTGTATGTTCCATATTGAGTATAAATTAAAAAGTTATTTAGCAATGTAAAGTAATGGGAACAGGAATATCCAGATCAGGTCCACCATATGCCAGTACATACCGGCCAGCTCCACGCGGTGCAGATTATTACCCTTCCTTATCTGCAACATAATAATAAATATTACAGTCATACCCACCACTACGTGCAGTGCATGCAGGCCGGTCATGATATAATAAAACGACCAGAATAAAGAACCCACTTCCTTACCAGATGCGACCAGTTTAGGGCTGCTAAAGGTAAGACCTTCGCTTATTTCACGCGAATATTCGATTGATTTATTTACCAGAAACAGGAGGCCGCCAATAATGGTAAGCATCATATACATCTGAGCCTTCCTGGGTTTCATATTATTAGCTGCTGTATGTGCCAGTACTATAGTAAAGCTGCTCAGCAGCAGCACTGCAGTATTTAACGCGCCAAAAAATGTAGAGGTATGAACCGCTTCCATTCCCCATTCCGGATACCTTATCCTGTTCAGAAGATAACAGGCTATCAGCCCTCCGAATATGATTAACTCACCCGCAATTAAGATCCACATACCCAAACGGCCCTGGGGTGTTTGCCTGATATCAACTGTTGTGCTGCTATTGCTCATAAAACTGTTTAATATGGTTATTTAAATACTGGTTATTCTAATTCTCCTGATTTTGTGGCAGATAATCCTCATTGCATCCAGGTACGCTGTATTCATATGGACCTCTGTAAACAACTGGGAAAGTATCGAAGTTGCCATGCTTTGGTGGTGAATCGGTGACCCACTCAAGAGTAGTTGCATTCCATGGATTTTTAGCTGCCTTCTTACCACTTCTCAGGGTTTTGATCAGGTTGATCACAAACACAAACTGAGAAAGAATAAGTAAAATAGCGCCTACTGTACAAATCTTCTCAAATGTGGTGTATGGTTCTTTATTTACATTGCCAAAGAATGAATAATTATTGATCCTTCTATGCTCGCCTGCCAGACCGTTGAAGAACAACAGGAAGAAAGTAAGATTGAAGAAGATAGTAGTAAGCCAGAAATGAATTTTTCCTAAAGTCTTATCCAGATCCTTACCTACAAATTTCGGGAACCAGTAATAGAATGCAGCAAAGAAACCAAAGAAGATATCAGGGAATAACGTATAGTGGAAATGGGCTACCACAAAGTAAGAATCATGCGCATAAATATCGAACGCATTTGATCCGAGGAAAAGTCCTGTTAAACCACCTACCAGGAATAAACCTATGAAACCAAGCGCAAACAACATCGGGGTAGTAAACTTGATAGAGCCACCCCACAATGTAGCCATGAATGCAAGGAAGATGCCGGCGAACGGTATGGAAATGATAATGGTACCAATACTGAAGAATGTAGCCATACGTGGATCGATACCTGATACGAACTGGTGATGCGCCCACACAACTACCGAAAGCACGGCCGAAAACAGCGCCATATATATGATTGACTTGTAGGCAAATAATGGTTTCCTGGAAAAAACAGGAAGTATTTCACCCAATACACCCAGAGATGGCAACAGAAGTACATAAACCTCAGGATGCCCAAAGAACCAGAACAGGTGCTGCCAGAGTATTGGATCTCCTCCTCTTGCCGCATCAAAAAATCCGGTACCTACTGTAATATCCAGCAGCAACATAAATGCGCCTGCAACAAGTGGACCTACCGCAAACATAAAAATAACAGAAGCAATATCAATGAACCATACAATGAGTGGAATACGGAAAGCAGTCATACCTTTCGCACGTTTGTTGATGGTGGTTACTACAAAGTTGATACCACCCATAAGCATTGCTACAAACTCAAGCGCCACAGCAAGCAGCATAAGACTGGCCCCCGAAAACAATGCCTGAAAAAAGTCGGGATTGGGATTCATATAAGCATTGGCAGAAAGAGGAGGATACATGGTCCAGCCTCCGCCATACGCGCCACCCGGCACAAAAAACGCCAGCAATAATACTATTGAGCTTACAAAAAATATCCAAAAGGATAACATATTCAGTGTAGGAAAAGCCATATCATCTGTACCCACCATCGTTGGTATCAGAAAATTACCAAGGCTGGAAAGGAGTAACGGCATCCCTACCCAAAACACCATGATCATCCCGTGATTGGTGATAAATGTATTGTATTGCATCGGACTCAACTGACCGAACAATGGAATATCTTTTCCTGGAAAGGCAAGATTATACCTGAATACATAAGCCAGAAAGCCTCCTGCTATTGCCATAAGCAGTCCGTTAATGGCATATTGCATCCCTATTACCTTATGGTCTGTTGAAAAAATATACTTCTGAATAAAACTTTGTTGATGTTGACCGTTTTCCATAAACCTGGTTATTTCTTAAGAATGATTAACAGAGATTTTCAAATGAACTATTTTTTTGCAGTTGAATCAGCAGAAGGAACCTTTGCCTGTAAAGAATCGGTTGCTACTTTGGCAGGTGAATCTACCTTAGGCTTCGGGTTATGCTTCTCATACAGATCTTTCATAAAGGCATCATATTTCTCTTTTGAATCCACCACTATGAAGTTCCTCATTTTAGAATGGAGCACACCACATATCTGAGAACATATCAGTTCATATTTGCCCTCTTTGGTAAAATTCACCCAGCGTATATTGGTTCTGCCTGGCAGCACATCCTGTTTCAGGCGGGCATTAGGAAGGAATACATTGTGAATTACATCACGCGAACGCAGTTCCATGATGACATTGGTATTCACAGGCACATGCAATTCGCTCTCCATTTCATTGATCACGATATCATCGGATGTATTGATCTTACCATCGGGACCAGGATACGTAAACACCCAGTTCCACTGGATACCGGTAATACCTACTCTCACACCGTCTGTCGGAGGGTTCATCTCAATTTTATCCCAGGTGCCATGCTCAACAACAAGGATTACAAAATCACTCATTGCCAGAAGTACCAGTGCTATGGTTATCCATTTGAAGTGTTTCTTTTTCTCCCCGGTTATGTATTCAGCCTTGGGCGAATTTTTATTACTATACCTGATCATGGGGTAAATAAGTGCAATAACGCTGATGACGAATGCTATTGCTACAAACGTAAAGATCAACCAGAACAGGTTGTCAATCTCTCCTGCGTATGTGGTCACATTTTCCGGGAAAATATTCATATCAAAATTTGCTTTTTAAACAATTTGAAAACAATACTGAAATTTTTTCTTTTGGCTGCTTAGGGCTTGTGCAAGAATAAGTTGTACAATAGTGGCATAGTTATTTTTCTTTTTTTTCAAGATGCCAGAACTGCGAATAGCGAGCTATTTAAAGATTTGGCAACGCCGAAAAAATGGAAAAGAACCTCTATAGGTACAAGTTATTTTTGCACATGCCCTTAGCAACTTTTCAGGGTTGCATAAATACATACCTGCCTAATTCAGGACGATATTAATTAAGATAAAAAAAAATAAGTGTGATTTTTATCACATTTCATGAAAAATCAATACAGGAAAGCTTTTCAGAAAATAAAATCAAAAAAATGGAAGGATCAATCATATATTTCAGCCATTTCTACAAGTTTTTTGTAGTTCAATATTTTGATGGCCTTTGCTTTCATTTCAATTACATTTCTATCAGACAGATCTGATAAAACTCTTATTGCAGTTTCCCTTGTGGTACCTGATAGATTGGCAATTTCTTCTCTCGACAGGACGATATTTATCGTGCAGTTGTCTTCTTTAAAGCCATAACGCTCTTTCAATAAAATCAATGCCTGCGTAATTCGTTGCCTGACAGGAAGTAACGCCAGATCAGTTATGTTTTTCTCTGCTATTCTTAGTTCCACCGAGAACATGCGCAGCATCTCCTTGGCCAGTTTAGGCGATTTTTCTACCAGATTAAGAAAAACAGATTTGGGTATATGGCATAAACGGGAAGTCTCAATCGCGATACCACTACAAGAATATTTCTCATTGCTCAGTAATGCCCGGTAACCCATTGCATCTCCACTTTTGGCAAGGTGCACGATCTGTTCTTTACCTTCAGGACTCATGCGTACAACCTTCAACTTACCTTCAAGCACACAATAAAGCCCACGCGGGTATGAGCCCTCATTAAACACCGCCTCCCCCTTGCTAAACCGGTAGCAGGTCTTGGCCTCATTCAATTCATGCAGATCATTGGGCGAAAGTGCAGCAAATACTGACTCATGCCGTTTTTTGCATTCCTGGCAATCTACAAATTCGCATAATTCCATCTGGAATATTTGAAAAAACCATAGAAAATAATACCTGCATTAATATTTAAAAAACAAATAAATAGTTTATTTGTCAAAAAAACGAATTCTTAACAACATGAAACTTAAGAAATTTACCAAATCATCAATTTCAACCTTTTTCTATAAAAAATTACAGCTATTATTATCAATAAAATCGCCATCCTACCCCCTTCATAGCATTTATAGCGCCTCTTAGTATTAGTAAGACTTTCAAAATAATTTGCACCCAATATTTTACTTGAGCATAATCATCTGGACTCTCTTATCCAATATCATTTTATTAAACTCTTTAACTTCATTGCCTAATATTCCTTTTAGCATATTCAGTTGCACATCCGTTTCTATACTCAATTCCCTGAATGCATCCTTCACCTGCTGTGTAGGGGCATTATTGCCACTCGATGCTACATTATAAAGTGCCGACATCCTGTCGTTCAACCGCATCGGAAAATTGAGAATGTCCTGTCCTGCCTTAGCTTTCGTTTGGTAAAGCGCTTCCTCAATAATAGTTATCCTTTTATTTATGCTGTCTGCGAGTGGTTTCATCTCCTTGGCAGCCAAAGTATCCGCTTTACCCATCAACTCATTCACCTGGTTTCTCAGGCTCCTGATGTTCTTTACCGCCTTTTGTATATCATTGAACTTATCTCTTACACTCAGCAAAAAATCAACCTGCTCCTGGTAGGCTTCATCATTTACCTTATAGTTAGGATCTCCCTTAATTACAAAATCAGCATCTATACTGTCAGCGCCATATCTTACTCTTACAGAATACTTACCAGGCGCGGCTTTGGGCCCACCAGCCGTACCATGCCAAAGCACCATACCTTCTATCTTTTCACCTGGTTCATATTGCATATCCCACACCAACCGGTTCATTCCCTCACAGATAGTTAATTGACTTTGCTTTTCCTTTGCCTCTTTGGCAAATTCCTTCACTACCTTATGCCGCCAATCGTATATAGTTACAATAACCTTTGATGAATCAGTAACATCCTTAAGGAAGTAATTGACCACAACGCCATTTGGCGGGTTCACCCCTCCGTTTTGAATATTGGCATTTACATAGCCACTCATCCTGTAGGCATCATTTACCGGGAATATGTGTAATCGCTTACTCAGGCATTCGGCCTTATTAGCCTGCACAATGCCCAGATCATCAAGTATCCAGAACGAACGGCCCTGCGTTGCAACTACCAGGTCATTGTTTTTGATGGTAAGATCTGTTATAGGTACTATCGGTAGATTTAACTGGAACCGCTTCCAATCAGCCCCATAATTATAAGAGATATACATTCCATATTCGGTACCTGCATAAAGCAAACCCGGACGTTTATGGTCTGCTCGTACAACACGGGTAAAATGCATTTTATCAATACCATTGGTAATCACCGTCCATGTTTGGCCATAATCCTCCGTCATGAATATATATGGCGTAAAGTCGTCCATTTTATACCTGGTACCCACTAAATAAGCCGTACCTCTTTTGAAAGGGTCTGTCTCCACACAATTCCACATCATCCATTTGCCTTCTCCTGGTGGGGTAACATTCCCCCAGTGCTTGCCTGCATCACGGGTTACATACACCAACCCATCATCACTACCTGTCCACAAGAGGTCCTTTTCTATACCCGACTCAACTGCCGTAAAAATGGTACAATAATATTCGGCAGTTGTATTATCCTTGGTAATGGGCCCTCCACTGGCCAGTTGTTTGGATTTATCATTGGTGGTCAGGTCAGGACTTATCTTTTCCCAGCTCTGGCCTTCATTTTCAGATACAAATAAATGATTACCTGCCGCATAAAGCCTTTTAGGATTAAGAGGTGAAAAGAAAATGGGGAAATTCCATTGAAACCTGTATTTCTGAGCATCAGCACCCACGCCAATAGGAATATCAGGCCAAACATTTATGGCCCTGTTCTCCCCTGTTTTATGGTCCAGCCTGGAAAGGTATCCTGCATAGTTACCTCCATAAACCACATCCGGATTCAAGGGGTCGGCTACCACATAACCACTTTCAAAACCGGCAGTCGAGCTCCAGTCGCCTTCGGTTATGCCACCTCCATATGTGCGGCTTTTAATTCTTACTGTACTATTGTCCTGCTGTGCCCCCAAAACATGATATGGAAAAGCATTATCTGTGCTTACACGATATATTTGCGCCGTAGGCTGATTATAATAACTGCTCCAGTTTGCCCCGCCATCAAAACTTATCTGGGCGCCGCCATCATCAGCCAGTATCATCCTGTTACCATCCTCCGGATCTATCCACATATCATGGTGGTCGCCATGAGGTGTACCTATGCCATGAAAAGTTTTACCACCATCCGTGCTTTTCATCATGCTCACATTGGGGCAGTACACAACATCTTCATTTTTAGGATCGACAAATACCTTACTAAAATACCAGGCCCGCTGCCGTATTTCGTTATCCTGCGATGCAATTTCCCATGTCGCGCCGGCATCTTTACTTACAAATAATCCTCCTTTCTCAGCCTCAATATTGGCAAACAATTTATCTGTATTTCCTGCTGCCACCGCTACCGATACAATTCCCCAAACGCCTTTTGGCAACCCCTTGTTACCCGATATATTGGTCCATGTTACGCCCCCATCTGTACTCTTGTACAACCCGCTACCGTCTCCACCGCTCTCCATACTGTAAGGAGTGCGCCTCACATGCCACATGCCGGCATAGAGCACATCCTCATTGTTGGGATCCATCACCAGGTCACTGCAGCCTGTTGTATCGTTTACAAATAAAACATGCTTCCAGGTACTTCCGCCATCAGTTGTTTTATATATGCCTCGCTCTTTATTCCCTCCAAAAAGATGCCCCATTACCGCAACCCAAACAATATCCGGATTTTTAGGGTGGATCACTATGCGCACTATATGCCTGCTATCTTGCAACCCAATATTTTTCCATGTCCTGCCAGCATCAGCACTGCGCCAAATGCCATGCAGCCCTTCCGATACATTATTGCGCAAGGTATTCTCGCCCTCACCTGCATAAATAACAGATTCATTACTTTGGGCTACTGCCACCACCCCTATACTCCCGCCAAAATATTTATCCGATATATTTTTCCAGTTACTCCCGCCATCTGATGTTTTCCATACGCCACCACCTGTTGCGCCGAAGTAAAACTCATTTTTCTTTTTATAACTGCCACATACAGCCCCGCTGCGCCCACCTCTAAAAGGGCCTATAAGCCGGTAATGCGTTGTAGCGAAATAAGCGGAATCGCTTCGGTCAATTGTATTTTCAGCAACCTTAACTTTCTTTTGAGCAAGGGCAGGCAGGATACCAATAAACAAGCCAACCAGAAACAGCAGTTTTTTCATAAAACATGAATAGCCTTACAATATAAATATTAATCAGGGAATATCGCATAGTAAGACTTTCAAAATAATTCCTACAAATTAAGGATAAATTCTGTAGTTGAGTTCTGGGATGTTGGGATGGTAGCGAATTCGTTTTTTGTCCAATTGGTTTTTGTCTACTTTGATTCCGGTTTGATATTCATTCAGGTT
>CAIUZK010000036.1 GCA_903903635.1 uncultured Bacteroidota bacterium | reverse complement strand
GCTATGTCATTGGACGCAGTGGTCAAACCGCTCGCTCCATCCGCACCTTGCTCAAGATCGTAGGCGCCAAGCACAATGCTCGCGTGAACCTAAAGATCAATGAGCCAGTAGGCGGTCGTGGTCCTCGCCCTATGCAACCTGCACAGAGCGCAGCACCAGTGATTGATACTAGCGCCGTGGATGATTTGGGACTATAATACTCAAAATTAAAATCTCCTGACTTCGGTCGGGAGATTTTTTTATACCTTGTTTTTCTTAATAATTTAAGGTATAATCACAATTATGAAATTCAACATCCTCACAATTTTCCCCGACCTGATTCACCACTATTGTGATGACTCTATTTTAGGGCGCGCGCAGCAAAAAGAAGTCATTGATGTTTGTGCTTGTGATATGCGTGAATTTACTTTGGATAAACATCGCCGCGTGGATGACAAACCATATGGTGGTGGTCCAGGTATGATCTTGCAGGTTGAACCGATTTATCGCACCTTAGAAAATTTGGGTTTGGTAAAAGATGGTAAAAAAATAAAACAAAACAAAACCAAAATTATTATCATGGATCCGGATGGAAAAAAGTTTGATCAAAAAATGGCACACAAATTTTCTAAACTTGAAAACCTAGTAATTATTTGTGGTCGCTACGAAGGCTTTGATGAACGCGTTTATAAATTTGTTGATGAAAAAATTTCCGTGGGAGATTTTGTTTTGGCTGGTGGAGAATTAGCAGCGCTTACAATCACCGAAGCCACCGCGCGTTTAATTCCAGAAGTATTAGGAAATAAAGAATCTCTCACTGCGGAAACATTTGTTGATGGCTCAATTGAATATCCTCAATATACTCGCCCAGATAATTTTAATGGCCTAAAAGTCCCGCCAATCCTGCTTTCTGGAGATCATAAGAAGATTGAAGAGTGGAGAAAAAAGCAAAGCCGATAATTATCCACAACCAAGCCAAACCTGCGCCCTTGACATACATTTTACGCTGTGCTATTATGTAAAAGCTTTAAAGAAAAACCTGCACAAAAGTACCTCCAAAATTTAGTTTTTTCTAAGTCTTGAAAAAGATACTGGAAAGAGAAAAGAGCAAGTCAGAATGGCTTTCTCTTTTTTCTTTCTGTACTGAGGCCTTATCTGGGCTTCAAAGGAAAGAATGAACCTTGACAACATAAATGTGACAAAGACCATAAAATATACAAAGTAAAATTTGTGTATTAAAGATCTGTCTATTCAAAAACAAACAACAAATAATAGTTCGGAATTTTTCCGAGCTTATCATTCTCTTTTTTTAAGAGTTTGATCCTAGCTCAGGATGAACGCTGGCGGCGTGTTTAAGGCATGCAAGTCGAACGACGTGCTATAGCAATATAGTTACGAGTGGCAAACGGGTGAGTAACACACTGGTAACCTACCTTGAAGACGGGGATAGCTCTCCGAAAGGAGAATTAATACTCGATGGTAATGCGGGGACTTAAGTCATTCGCATTTAAAGATTTATCGCTTCAAGAGGGGCCTATGTATGATTAGCTAGTTGGCGGAGTAAAAGCCCACCAAGGCTACGATCATTAGCAGGCGTGAGAGCGTGACCTGCCTCACTGGGACTGAGACACTGCCCAGACATCTACGGATGGCTGCAGTCAAGAATATTCCTCAATGGACGAAAGTCTGAAGGAGCGACGCCGCGTGTAGGATGAAGGTCTTCGGATCGTAAACTACTTTTATGTGGGAAGAATTTGTGACGGTACCACACGAATAAGAGGTTGCTAACTCTGTGCCAGCAGCAGCGGTAATACAGAGACCTCAAGCGTTATCCGGAATTATTGGGCGTAAAGCGTCCGCAGGTGGTTTGGCAAGTCAGGGGTTAAAACTTCGCGCTTAACGTGAAGATTGCTTCTGAAACTACCTTACTAGAGTATGGGAGAGGTAAGCAGAATTCTCGGTGTAGTCGTAATAAGCGTTGATATCGAGAAGAATACCAAATGCGAAGGCAGCTTACTAGAACATTACTGACACTCATGGACGAAAGCGTGGGGAGCAAACAGGGTTAGATACCCTGGTAGTCCACGCCCTAAACGATGTATACTAGGTATTGGCAGTATCGACCCTGTCAGTGCCGTTTAAAATAGCTAACGCGTTAAGTATACCGCCTGGGGAGTACGATCGCAAGATTAAAACTCAAAGGAATAGACGGGGACCCGCACAAGCGGTGGATTATGTGGTTTAATTCGATAACAAACGGGGAACCTTACCTAGGCTCAACTACTAGCTGCATATGACCAGAAATGGACATAGCCTTCGAGGGTGCTAGATAGGTGCTGCATGGTTGCCGTCAGCTCGTGCCGTGAGGTGTACCATTAAGTTGGGAAACGAGCGCAACCCACGCCGTGTGTTAAATGTACACACGGGACCGCCCCGCACTGTAAACATAAAGCAATTTGTGTTTAAAGTGTGGGGAGGAAGGAGTGGACGACGTCAAATCAGCATGGCTCTTACGTCTAGGGCTACACACATAATACAATGGCCGGTACAACGGGTTGCGAAATCGCGAGATGGAGCTAATCCCACAAAACCGGCCCCAGTTCAGATTGCAGGCTGCAACTCGCCTGCATGAAGTCGGAATCGCTAGTAAACGCCTATCAGCCACGGGGCGTTGAATACGTTCTCGGGTCTTGTACTCACCGCCCGTCACACCACGGGAGTTGGCAATGCTCGTAGGCCCATTTATGGGACGAAGGCAGGGTCAATGACTAGGGTGAAGTCGTAACAAGGCATCCCTAGCGGAAGCTGGGGATGGATCACCTCCTTTCTGGAGATACTCATACGAAAGTATGTGAATCCATGTCGAACTGATC
>CAIUZK010000035.1 GCA_903903635.1 uncultured Bacteroidota bacterium | reverse complement strand
TTCAACCCTTTCGCAGCACCTGAGTGAGCTCAAAGATGCCGGACTGATCCAGGGTGAGATCAATGCACCCTACATCAAGTATTGTGTCAACAGAGAGAACTGGGCCGAAGCCGAAAAGATCTTCGGAGCCTTCTTTAAGGAGAAATTGTAAGAAAGAATGTGTCAAATCATATAAACACCTATACAATGGAAATCAAAATTTTAGGGACAGGATGTCCAAAATGTAAAGCACTTGAAAAAGTAACCCGCGATGTAGTAGCCGAAAATGGTATCGATGCCAATGTGACCAAAGTAGAAGACATCATGGATATCATGAAGTTTGGAGTAATGACAACTCCCGCTCTTGTTGTTGACGGAGTAGTAGTTATGAAAGGTCACGTTCCTTCGAAAGAAGAAGTCCGTCAGTTATTATCCGTATAATTCTATGCTAATGAAAAAGATTTATATACTCTCTCTGTTTTTTTTAATATGCACTATTCTTTCTTTTGCTCAGACAGGTAAACAGCCTCTCAAAACAACCGTTAAACCCAAAGTGGAAGTCTATTACTTTCATTATGCAATAAGATGTGCAACTTGTATTGCAGTTGAGAAAAACAGCAAGATTGCACTGACCACGCTATATCCTGAAAAGGTAAAAGCTGGAGAATACCTATTCAAAGGAATTAACCTTGACGAAGCCTCTTCACAGACAATTGCAAGGAAATTGGGCGTCGCTGGACAAAGCCTCCTGGTAGTATGCGACGATAAGCACATTGACCTGACCGCAAAGGTTTTCCTCTATGCACAGGATCAGGCCAAAATTAATGCCGAAATTAAAAAGGCAGTTGAGAAAGTCATACACTAGCAATCAGATATACTATGGAGTTTTTACGTACTATCCTTGAAAATTCTCAATATTCCATTCTCACCGCTTTCATTTTAGGTCTGATGTCCTCTCTTGGTCCATGCACCCTGGCAACCAATATTACCGCCATCGGTTTTATAAGTCGTGATATTGAAAACAAACGACGCGTATTTATGAGTGGTTTGATCTATACACTGGGTCGTGCATTCAGTTACACTGCATTGGGTGTCATACTATATCTAGGCGCCAGTCAATTGAAAGTCTCCATGATCTTTCAGGGCTGGGGCGAAAAACTAATTGGCCCGCTGTTAATAGTGATCGGACTCTTTATGCTTGACGTGATAAAACTGAAGCTTCCCGGCTTTTCAGGATTGACCGATCGGGTAGGAGAGAGAAGCCGTAGAAGCCATTGGAGCACATTTCTACTCGGGGTGGTCTTCGCATTGGCATTCTGTCCTTACAGTGGAGTCCTCTATTTTGTAATGCTTATTCCTATCACGATAGCCAGTACCAGTGGACTCTTTCTTCCAGTTGTATTTGCAACCGGCACAGGTCTTCCGGTCATTGTTTTTGCTTGGTTACTGGCCTATGCTGTTGGAAACGTGGCAAGTCTTTACAATAAAATCAGAGTCTTTGATACATGGTTTCGCCGGATTATGGCAGTACTATTTATTGTAGTCGGTATCTATTACATCATCAAAGTTTATTTTTAAAATATGGAAGAGATCATTTGTTACTGCGGAAACGTCACGAAAAACGATATCGAAGCAGCTATTTTTAAAGGTGCCCGAACGCTTAAAGATATCCAGGAAGCCACAGGAGCCTGTATCGGAAATCAATGCAAGGAATTAAATCCCAAGGGGCGATGTTGCTCCACAGAGATCAATTTAATGCTTAATGACAAGGATAAGGGTCAACCCCATAAGTGTTCCTGTTGCGGTTAATAAAAAATTTGAATTATAGTTTCGTCT
>CAIUZK010000034.1 GCA_903903635.1 uncultured Bacteroidota bacterium | reverse complement strand
TTAGGAACGTTGACGAAATAAATTCCATCATATTGCGAAGTTATATTTCTTTTTTATGAGGCGTAAAATCTGCGAATAATGAATTATTTTAAGACTTTTGCAACGAAATAAAAATGGGATAGAACGAGTAAGATGGTGGGAGTTATTTCGTCATCGTTCCTTATTTAGGCTGGCTAAACCATTTTATTTTGTCCAGTTTGCTATTGCCCTGAGCCTGGCTTTCAGCGCATCCTTATTGAATCGGCTATATAGTTCTTGTTTCTCCTCGTTTGGTGGGTTAATGCAAAGGCCATTTTTATTCTGTTGTTCCAGTTTATTGGCTATTGCCTCAATTTTATCATCTATTTGCAGCCGACTAAGATTTGAATAAAACGACAAATCCGGATTTGCTACATAAGTAACTTCTGCTATGTTTGAGTCTAAATAATTGCTTACAGTTTCACTGGCCATTTCATTCGATTTTTATAAATGTAATATCCGTTTTTTGCGGGTGCAATGACCTTTGTTTGCTCAAGTATGATTATGGTCAGTATATAATGTTTATTCCAGGATTGATTGATTATCTTTAATCTGCAATCTAATTCTATGGCTAAACTATTTTCCTTTTTCCAACTGCTCTGTTTGGGCCTAAGCATAGGTGCTTATGCCCAAAACCCCTGTCCCCCTGAAGGTTCAGCCACCGATCCTGTTCGCAGACAACTGAATATAAACAAAAACCAGAGCGCGGCAGTACCCAAAAAGAAAGCCGTCGCCTGGGATATAAAGCAGGTAATCAATGCAGATAAGCATGACGATAAAAATGACTTTGAAGTGAATGCCTATGTTACCTTAAATGGTTACCTGGTCAGTTTCAAGGAAGAAGGCCCCGAATCCTGCAATTGTAAAGAAGCCGATGCCGGCGATAAAACCGGCGATGTGCATATATATATTGGCCTGCATCCCGATGCCCCCAAAAATGAATGTGTGGTTGTAGAAATAACCCCTGATTTCAAACGGCTGCACCCCGATTATGAAAAATACCTGCACAATAATGTGCCCATTACCATAACCGGCTACCTGCTTTACGACCTGGAGCACAGACCTCAGGCAACCAACACCTGCAATAAGTGCACCACCACCTGGCGAAAAACATGCTGGGAAATTCATCCCATTACTGCAATAAAGAAAATGTGAGTCGCCATTTTACATTAACCTTAATTACAAAAAAATGCCATCATCTTTTTCCCGGTTCAGCCCATGAGACGGAGCTATGCGCAATATTTTAACACGCAGCGATTTCATTTTTTTCGTAGCTTTATAGAAAGATTCTTATGGAAGCGCAAACTCCTTTCTCATTGATACAAGGCGGTGGTTTTCTGATACAGCCTTCACAACCAGCCAATACTTTTACCCCCGAAGATTTTAACGAAGAGCAGCACATGATCATTGAAATGTGCAGCGAATTTCTTGAAAAAGAAGTGCTGCCGCATCTCGTTGATATAGATGCCCAGAAAGACAATATCATGCCCCGCCTTATTGAGAAGGCCGGTGCGCTTGGTTTGCTGGGCGCTGCATTCCCCGAGTCATTAGGCGGATTGGGTAAAGACTTTGTAACGGCTACTCTGGTGAATGAATGCCTGGGTGGCGGCCATTCATTTGCAGTGGCCATGGCGGCCCACAATGGCATTGGATCATTGCCGATATTGTATTTCGGTACAGAAGAGCAAAAGCAGAAGTATATACCCAAACTGGCCAGTGGTGAGATGAAGGGCGCCTATGCCCTCACCGAGCCCGGCAGCGGTAGCGATGCGCTGGGAGCCAAGACCACAGCCACACTCAGTGCCGATGGTGCTACCTATGCCATCAACGGCCAGAAAATATGGATCACCAATGGCGGCTTTGCCGATGTGTATACGGTCTTTGCAAAAGTAGGTGGCACCCAGTTCAGCGCCTTCATTATCGAGCGGGGCACACCGGGGCTTACCTTCGGCGAGGAAGAACATAAAATGGGCATCAAGGGTTCCAGCACCAGGCAGTTGTTTTTTGAGAACTGTGTAATACCCAAAGAAAACCTGCTGGGCGAAATAGGCAAGGGCCATATCATAGCATTCAATATCCTCAATATAGGCAGGCTTAAGCTTTGCGCGGCCACTGTGGGTGGCGCCAAACTCGCATTGCGCACCACCATTAAATATGCCAAGACCCGCGAGCAGTTTAAAGTGCCCATTGCGAGTTTCGGGGCAATACAATACAAGCTGGGCGAGATGGCCATACGCTTATTTGCTGCCGAGAGCGCATTGTTCCGCACTGCCGACTGGATAGGCCGTAAAGAGCACGAACTGCTGGATGCCGGCCGCCAGGATGCTTTGCTGGGCGCTGCCGAAGAATATGCCATAGAGTGCGCCATGCTTAAAGTGCTGGGCTCTGAGGCGCTTAATTATGCAGTAGACGAAGGCGTGCAAATTCACGGTGGAAATGGTTACAGCGACGAATACAACATAAGCCGTGCCTACCGCGACAGCCGTATCAACCGCATATTCGAAGGAACCAATGAGATCAACCGTTTGCTCATCCTTGATATGTACCTGAAACGTGCCATGAAAGGCCGTATCAATATTATGGAGCCAGCCATGGCTGTGCAGAAGGAACTCATGAGCATACCTGATTTTGGTACCGATGATACCCCGTTTGCAGCCGAGCAGAAGGTAGTGGCTAATTTCAAGAAAGCCATATTGATGTGTGCCGGTGGCGCTGCCCAGAAGCTCATGATGCAACTGGAACACGAGCAGGAAATACTCATGAATCTGGCCGATATGGTTATAGATACCTTCCAGGCAGAGAGTATATTGCTACGTGCCATGAAGATGCAGCAATCTGGTCACGCCAATGCCAACCTTGCCATCGACATGGCCCGCACCTTTATATACGATGCAGCCGACCGCATCAACCATGCCGGCAAAAATGCAATCAATTCATTTGCCGAAGGTGACGAGCAGCGCATGATGCTCCTGGGTGTAAAACGCTTCACCAAATCCGACAACTTCAATACCAAGGATGCCCGCCGCAGAATAGCCGCAAAACTGATAGATACCGAATATTATTGTTTCTGATTTTAAATAGCGTTTTTGCAACTATGCCACACTTAGCAGATGTGGCATTGTTGTTTTTGGGCGGTTGTATTGGAAGAACAAAAAGAACTGTACTATTTTTTATTGCGTTTGAGGCTTTATACATATTTTGTAGCTTTAATACTATTCTAAGTAATGAGTAAAATGAAAAATCAGGTCAAAAGGGCAATATACCTCCTGGGCTGTATCGCAGGTGTTTTATTATTTATTGGTTGCAAAAGCATAGATGATAAAATTATTGGTGAATGGAATGAGGCTGGCAATACTAATAATCTACATGTGTTTTCCATGACATTGGATAAAACCCATCATGCCTCCTTGAATATAGGTGGTGCAATGATTGGAGGGAAGGGAAATGTTACAAATAAGGGGCAGCAGATGGAATTAACTTATAAAGTTGATTGTTCAAAAGAACCCTATACTATTAAATTTGTACCGACCATTGGTGGCTTAACAAATACAGAGCCGTTTATTCAAGGCATATTCCGATTCATTTCAGAGAATAAAATGGAGATCAGAATCTGGATGAATAATGAGGATAGGGTTACGAAATTTAATGTAAACGATATGGAAAACCACACCATATTAATAAGGAAGTAATAAAATTGAAAATCACAACTCCCTGGTCTAACTTTAAAACAAACGAAACAACCTACTTATGAAATTATATACCAGCTCAATCATCAGCCTGTTTGGCATTGCTCTTGTCATCTCATCCTGCCATAAAAAGCCAAAATCAACCTGTGCTTCCCAATTGCATGCATACACCTCCCCTTCAAGCAATCTGACATCCTCGAGTGGCTATGCATGCACTCATGGCGTTATTGATATGTCAACTGCTGCATTTACACCTTCAGGTACATTTAGCAATAATCTGGCTATTCCCAATCTGGCAGCGTACAATACCACTGACAACAGTTACTATGTACTTACCAGCCCTTGTATCCCTTTAGTTTTTCCGAATCCTGACACACTTTTTAAGATATCATCAACAGGTGTTTCGACTTACTTTACTTCATTAGATTCAAATAAGTATGAGAACCTGATTTACAATCCTGTTTTGGGTAAATTTTATGCATTCAAGATGTATGATAAAATTGTTTCACTGACACTTAGTGGAAGTAATTTTTCTTCGGTAACCGAAACCAAACCCCTTTACCCGGACTATTTTGATGAAAATGAAACCTTTACCATCAATAAGGCCACTGGTGCTATTTACTATGCTACGAGAGCATGGCCCTACATTTTTATAGAGAAGTTCACGCCGGGCTCAGGAAGCATAGTTGTTGACTCGACAGATTCATTCCGGTTCGTTTATGGGCTTCAATTCAACAAAAATGACAATAAGTTATATTGCATGGCCAGGGGGATGGATAAACTAAACTGGTATTTTGTGAAAATTGACCCTGCTTCAGGCGCCATAACCACCAGCCCATTGAGCTTTGCACCCAACATCGGTTTATTCTCTGCTACTATAGATCCATGCTCCAACAGATATATTGTATCTACCGAACAATTGTCTGGTGGATCTTCAACATACAAATTATTGCAACTGGATATGAATGGGAATGTAGTGCAAAGCAATACTACTCCAACTTTTTATAATGGGCTTACTGTAAATTAGTGATTTAGAGAACAACAATCTGCAGAAGGAAGCAACAAGGTTAATTCATAATTCCGGGTTGATGCCATAAGGGCATTTAATTTCAATAATTTTTTCGCTTAGTAATTTTTAGCATTCCCAGAGCGGGATACCCTTCGCGAGGATGTTATTGAGGAACATAATTAGCGACAGTATCTCCCTGGCCTTTGAATAGGTGGCGAGTAAATTTTCTGGCATAATATTTGTTGAAGTAATATAAATTTATACTATGATTTCGCGCAATATAAAATACACTTTTATCCTGCTTATGCTGGTAACCATTAGCATTTTAGGTTGCCATAAAAGTTCATCTACAGTTAATAATAGTAAACCCACTGTGCCTGATTTTGATATCCTGATTTCAGGAAATTTAAAAGTAGGGCAGCCCTTGGATTTTGGAACAACTCTTGCTCAGAGTTCAAATAATAGTCCAAATTATACCTACTCTTGGGATTGGGGAATTGGACACAACCATAGTGCATACGATGTAACACTCATTTTTAAAATAAGCAGTACTTATACAATTACTTGTGTGGTAAACAATGATACTGCCCATAAGAAAAGTAAGATTTTTTTTGTGAATCCTGATTACTCTTTTACCTGGGCAGGGGTTCCATTGCCTGGTGATTCCATTTCTTTTCCACTGGCCTATGGCTTATTGCCTGGCTGTAGCTATCTGTGGAATTTTGGCGATGGCAGTAGCTCCAATGATTCTTTTCCTTACCACCGGTATGCTGATACGGGGACTTACCAGGTTTCGCTTGTTGTAAATAATGATACTGCAAATATTGCAAAAGGTTCAGTCCGAATACTGAAAGACCCGCTTTATACATATATGGCACAAGGATCAAAAATCTGGCATCGCACCGAAACCCAGAATTATATTGGCAAAACTAATTACTATACTTTCTCAGATACTGCAGCCACTGTAGGTTATTTAAATCCGATAACTATTTCAATTTGGGGAGCAAATCTTCCATATAATCCTGATTCATCTACGGGAGATATGCTTTTCTTCGGTTATAGCGATCTGAATTTCACCTATAACCATGTTACCAATTCTTCGCAAATACATTATAACTGGGTGAATACTTTTCCAGGATATACTGGCCCTGGCCATCATCCATTAGCCTATAATTATGATGTATGGACTACACCATAATGAAATTTATTACCAGCCTTGGATATATTCAAGTGAGTATATTTCCGCTGCTGTAGGTGAAGGACACCAACAGCGGCGGAAAAAATCCTGTGTTGTTTACTAGTTATGTGAGACTTTCAAAATAATTCCTACAAAATTACAAAAACAATGCATATATTTGTATAACCAATATGCTATTGTGTGATTACAAAGTACGATAAAAAGACTGAAATGCTTATGCAAGTACATTTCAGCAGGTTATCAGA
>CAIUZK010000033.1 GCA_903903635.1 uncultured Bacteroidota bacterium | reverse complement strand
TATCCCTCGCCCGCCGTAGCCATAGCGAAGGCGGAAACCTATCAACCTATCAACTTATCCCTCGCCCGCCAAAGCTACAGCGACGGCGGGAACCTTTTAACCCATTTAACCTTTTAACCATTTAACCTTTTAACCTTTTAACCTTTTAACCTTTTAACCTTTTAACCTTTTAACCTTTTAACCCATTTAACCTTTTAACCCATTTAACCCATTTAACCTTTCAACCTCTGAAACTTGGCATAATTTTTGCTGTAATATAAAAAATCACTAATTTCACTTCAAATTAATACCCTATGAAAAAATTAATCTTTCTACTCATTCTTCTACCCTTCGGCATCCACGCTCAGATTATTACCACCATAACCGGCAATGGCACCTGGAGTTGTTCGGGCGATGGCGGACCTGCCACTGCAGCGCATGTTGGGCAGTTGAATGGTATTGTGGTTGATTTCACCGGAAATGTTATCATCAGTTGCTTAAGCTGCCGCAAGGTCAGGAAAATAGACGGCTCAGGTACAATCACCACATCTATCGGTACAGGTACCGGTGGCAGCACTGGCGATGGTGGTCAGGCAACAGCCGCCAATATTGGTATCCCCACAGGGCTGGCTATAGACCGGTTGGGAAATCTATACATGAGTGATGCAGAAAACAGTGTGATCCGCAAAGTAACCCCTTCAGGCATTATAAGCACCATTGCAGGCGATGCATCCATCATAGGCGGTGGGTATAGTGGTGATGGCGGACTGGCAGTGCATGCTTTGCTGAATTACCCCCAGGGGTTGGCGGCAGACACTGCGGGGAATTTGTATATAGCTGATGCCAGCAATAGCGTGATACGGAAAATAGACGCCAGTGGCATAATCACCAGGGTTGCAGGCAATGGCATGTATGGTTTCGCCGGAGATGGCGGCCCTGCCACCGATGCACAAATTCAGTGGGCAAATGGTGTAGCCACAGATAACCAGGGCAACTTTTACATAGCCGACCAATTAAATAATCGGGTAAGGAAGGTGGATGCAGCAGGTATTATTACCACAATCGCAGGCAATGGCACATATGGCTACTCCGGCGATGGCGGGCCAGCCACCAATGCTGCACTCTCCTACCCAAACGATATAAAAACGGATAGCCATGGCAATATATACATTGCCGATTACCGAAACCATGTTATCCGCAAAGTAGATACTTCGGGTAGGATCACCACATTTGCAGGTAATGGAATTTTAGGCGATGCTGGTGACGGTGGAGTGGCTACCCTCGCCAACCTCAACGATCCCGAATTTGTAACTACCGACAAAAACAACTTTGTTTATATAGCCGAATTGAATGGCGCCAGGGTGAGAAAAGTAGATACCTGTATAGCGCCGGTAATAGCGCCAATAACCGGCGATACATTCCTTTGCACGGGTATGACCGTAACATTGTCTGATACTACATTGGGCGGCATATGGTCTTCTTTCGATACTACTGTTGCTTCCATAAATTCATCGGGTGTGGTTTCGAGCCTGTCTAAAGGGCTTACCCCCATTTCTTATACGGTTACCAATAGTTGTGCAACCCTGCATGTTTCGCGCAATGTTATTGTGGGGCCTTATGCCGGCGTTATATCCGGCGAACATACTATCTGCCCATTTTTCTCCCTACTGTTTACCAGCAATATACCCGGCGGCACCTGGCTGAGTACAAATCCATTGATAGCCACGGTATCAGGCACCGGCCTCGTAAGTACAGGGTCTCCCTATTTGGGCTATAGCGACATTCTGTATATCGTAACCGATTCCTGTGGTATCGACACAGCTTCTTTCCGTGTCAACGACTCCTGCTTTGAAGGGGCCACCCATAATGCGCTACAAACCACGGAACATGCTGCTATATACCCCAATCCAACCAAAAACAATTTCACAGTACTGGTATCATCCGGTCTTGATGAACCGATGGATATAAGCATCTCCAATACTATAGGTCAGGTATTGTATAAGTTAACCGGCTTTACCAATCAGAAAAAAGAAATCGGTTTCAATGAACCGGTCGGAATCTACTTTATAACCATTACCACTGCCGGTAAAAAGTACTGCCTGCCGCTAACCAGGTGGTAATTAATAAGCTACAGGCGGATTGTAAACCATGTAAAAAAAGTCTTGAGCATAATATTAATTTAACATTGACGTTATAACAAAATTTCATAATTTTATCTTCTTGTATCCCGATAAAAATTTTCCTTCTATGAAAAAAGTAATCTTATCCGCCTTTGTGTTATTGGTAGGTTTTGCTGCATGCAAAAAAACAACTCACACCACAACTTCGGGGGTAAGTGGCCTCTATATCGAGAACTCCCCTGTTCCGGTCCGGTCCCAGCTTAATTTTATCAGCAGTAGTGTAGTTGTCAAAACAGAAACCGGCTCTGCATTTCAGGATACATTCAATTACACTTTGGGCATTAACACTATTTCCCTTACACCTGCCTGGACAACAGCCTACTCCGCATCTACATTCGATTTCTTCATCCTTGATGCAAATACTATCAAAGTAGAAAATCTCTACCCCCAGATTCCTGAGGCGCCAAAATCCTATATGATTTACAAAAAGTAGTTTACGCGTGGCAATATCAGGTGACTCATCGAACAGTTTTTTTCTACCTTTCTACAAGTAGATGTTATAACTCTACGTGGTTTTAGCAGATATTTGGACCCTCAATTAGTTCCATGCAGGTAAAAATAGAAACCGAAAGATTGATAATTCGCCCGCTTACACTGGAAGATGAAGCCGGTATGTTTCTACTTGATTCCGATCCTTTGGTGCATAAATTCCTGGGCAACAGGCCAATCGAGAAAACAGGACAAGCCAGGGAGATGATCGAAAACATCCTGCAGCAGTATATTGATTTTGGCATTGGGCGGTGGGCCATTATCGAAAAATCGACCAATGAATTTGTGGGCTGGACCGGACTTAAGGGCTTGTAAGGAAATAAAGGTTGCTTTTTGACGCAGTTATTTTTCTTTTTTGCAAGGCGTAAAATCTGCGAATAGTGAGCTATTTAAAGACTTTTACAACGAAGCAAAAATGGAAAAGAACAAGATAAAAAGCAACCTTTATTTTTTTACATGCCCTAAATTCATAGAAGGCCCGGTAAATGGACATTCCGCCTTTTACGACTATGGATACCGTTTGTGCAGTCGCTTTTGGGGCAAGGGATATGCCACCGAAGCAGGTAAGGCCGCTTTCAACTATTGTGTCGAAACTATGAATCTCAAAGAGGTGTATGCCATGGCTGATATAAACAATACCGCATCAAGAAATGTGCTGGAGAAAACCGGTTTCATTTTCGATAAAACCTTCCCCTACGATGGCTCATTCCTATGGATAAGAGGGCAACCAATTACCTGGTACGAATGGAAAGCTGAGAATAATGCTGGCTAACCTATAACTTACCCATCACCAGGTTTACCTTATTGAAATCTGCCGAGGCATTGATCACCTTCCTGAATGGCTCATATTCAGAAACAGAGAAGTGCAACTGGCTGTAAAACTCAGATATATTTACGGTCAGCTTATTGCTTTCAATTTTATAGTCACTGTAAAAAGCCGTGGTTACAGTACCACTTTCATCCTTAAACTCCGTACTCATCTTTATTGTTTCCGGATTAAGTATTTTATACCCTTCAGGTATAACCATTGTAATGGTTCTGTTTAAAGTATGAGGATACTGCAGGTCAACTGCCATCTTGCGCTCTGTAGACTGGTACAATTCCGATTGCCGGCCAATAACATCACCCAAACGGAAAATATACTTGGGCCCTGCCTTCTCTACCAGTTGCGAAATTTTCACAGTAGCCACAAACTGCAATGGCTTGTTGGTATAATAATTCTCGAATGCATCACCGGTTATGGTATATTTAACCAGGTTTTCGGGCTTATCGGCAAGCTGAATAATGCTTTGCACCATGTCCTTCAATTTGTCCTTCGAAAGCAGCAAAGCCAGTTCGCGGATTCCCATGGCACAATAACCAGAAAAGGAATAAATGGCCTCGGCGCTGGCCTCCATATCCGAATTGAAAGTTATATCGGCCAATATATTACTTTGACTCTCAGCAACCGGCCTGGCTGAAATGAATCTGATATCGGCCATGGCGCTGGTTATTTCACCCAGCGTGGTCAGCTTGCAGAAAATGCCCTTGTTGCCCAATACGTCGGTTGAAGTAAACGGATACCGGATATATATGGATGCCGGAGAAATGAATTTCTTTGAGTTGGGGAAATAAAACAGATACTCCTCCATATTATTCCAGTTCTCAAATTCAGGATCAAAAACGTTGTTGCTCCTGTTTGTTGTCATACCAAACTCACTATTCACACCCGATTGCCTGAAACAGGCTGCAAACAACCTGATCATGCTGTTTTCGCTGGCGGCCTTTTTCGAAATAACATTTTCCAGTTTCCCCGACTCCTCATCATTCAGCTCTTTATCTATTACTATGCCCGACTTTATACCGTTCTCTATTTTCTTTATCTTTTCTTCCTCAGTGTTGTTTGAGGTAACACCCAGGCTGCTCAGGTATTTCTCTACAGCTTTACTTTCTTTTTCAGTTATTGAATAGGTATTCGAAAAAAGCCTTTGCGCCAGTTCCTGCCATGTAAACATCCTGACCTGTTCCTTTTTTTCCGGCAGGTAACTCACCTTGTATTCAGCCTTCATTCTGTTGGCATCCTGAAAACTATATTCCTCTTTTTGTATGCCGGGTATGTTCTCTTTATGTACATAAATATGCCGGGTACTATCAATCAAAGTATCTGACACAGTAGGAAAACCATTGTACCCCTTTTCCTCAAATTTCAGACGCGAGGGTGCGGTCAGTTCAAATGTTGCATGCACAACCGGTATCATAAACTGAAAGGTTTCCCGGCCAAATAATACGGCCGGCTTTTTATAATAGATAAGCAATTCCAGTTCAGCATTTTTCTCAACACCATCCATGGCAAATACAATTTCATCATTACCATCATCGCCTTTCATCACTTTCATTTTCTCCTTGGCAACCTCATTTATTGTGCCATTGGGTAATATAGTCCGGGCTTTCAGAGTTTGCATCTCCTCGCCCGGCACAATGCTTACAGTCATTTTATTGAAGCTTTCAATACCCTTCTCATCAAGAACTTTAATGATCCTGTGATTGGTCTTATATACCCATAATGAATTGTCCGGCTCATCCGAATACCTGACTTTGGCATTATGCTCTATCAATACAGCCGGCTCACCGGCAAACTCTGCAGGTACTGTATGCAATACAGGTTTAACCTGCCAGTCTTCCGGGCCTGGATTCTGTGCATAAGACGACATGCTCATTAATAAAAAACACCCGAAGTATATGAATGACTTTTTCATTTGATCAATTTGTTTTTAAGTACTACTTCCTTTTACTCTTTCTTGCTCCATACTTATAAAGCAAAGTTCCTGCCTCTTAACATACATCAGTCAGCAGCAAGAACCACTGTTTCTTTATACTGGTTCTTTAGTTGATCGATCAATTTATTATGGGCAACAAAATCCTTTACGGGTATGGTCAGAGACCAGTTTTTATATTCCTTTGAAAGTATAACATACCTGCCTTCTACATAGTATTTCAACCTATACTCCCACACATCTTTTATCACTCCCGAAGCCTCGGGCGGCAAATAGGATACATGAAACCCCGCAGGTATTTCCAGCTTCACAACTTCCCTGATTACATCCTTATACTTAAAAAAGTGGGGTACATCCCTACCCTCTGTATCTATATGATGAGTCTCAAAATAACGTTTGAGGTTCATGTTTACATAATATTCCTTATCCAGCTTACGCACATAATCATCCACCGAAAATTCCGCTCCTATCCTGCAATTTTTATAGCCTGTATCCGACTGATAAAATTCATACTTTGTACCCGAGAATTTATTAGAACCACGGGAACATAGGTCTTTAAAAATCGCATCCCTGTCCTTGTTGTGGTTATACATCATGAGTATCTGCAAATCCCAGGACGGATAGCCAGCATAATTTATAGCAATTTTCCCTGTAGTCTTATTGCCGTTTACCTGCATATAGGTACTGTCGACAGTAACATTTTTCGCCCCATCAGTTTCCGGCACCTTAATTATTTTGAAGTTCTTTTCATCTATAGCCACCATAGCCTGCTTATCCTGCAGATTGGAAGGTATTTCGCCAAACGGTATTACCGGATGCGTGCCGTCAAGAAACAACCATTCATCACCAATTTTTATCAGGCAGATCATGTGGTTATCTACAATGGGCAAGGGTGTCTCTTCATAAGTATAAGGCTTCGACCTTGTTCCTATCCAGGCAAAATGCGCTTCAATCCCGGCCTTCCGGCACATGGCTACAAGTATACTGGCCATATCTTTGCAATCACCGAATTTACGCTTGCATATATCAGCAGCCTGCCTGGGAATAAATCCTTCCAGGCTATCTTCAAAAGCAATATAGTATATCTTTTGCTGCACCCACTTATATATATGAGCGGCCTTTTCCTTTTGCGTATTATCGCCCTTAATGATTTCTGCTACCGTCTTATTCAACTCTTCATCTTCTGTAACATTAATATTGCGGATGTAATTATAATAGTAATAATAAAGATGGGCAGGATCACTGAGCATTTCGGTTGGCTCTTTTCCGGGCAGTGTATAGGAGGTGATATAGGGCACTACCTGCAACACATGCCACAAACTGCCAGGCACATCATTATAATCACTTTCTGCCGGCAAATCTGTTGCGGTAAACCGATAGGTAATCGTGTGCTTATTTTCTTCTACCGACTGCTTGATTTTTCCTGATGCACTTCCCTTAATAACAAATTTTAGCTGTACATACTTTGGCGCAGTAAGTTCGAAAGTAACATTGGCTACCGGCAGGTTTCTTTCAAAATAGAAAGTAGGCAACATATGCAGGTCGGTATGGCTTATATTATAGTTGGTCTTGATGATAGACCTGGGTGTAAGCCCGTTGAAGGTTATTTCTGTTTGTTTAATGTCGTCATAAAAAACATTGTCCTGGTCCGAATTGATAGTCCTTGAGGTGAAATTCTTCTGCTTTTTATAGCCATTCTCACCAAACACCAATGCTTCCTCTTCATAATCAGTCAACCTGTTGAAATAGCTATGGAAAATATACTCTTTATTGTAAATCCCCGGAGACAGATCCCCTATCAGCATGCGTTCTCTTGAAATATTGCTGGTGGCTACCAGTACTCCGTTTTCATTTTTTATCTCCATTAGCTCCTTTACACTGGTAAAAACAGCCTGTTCATTTTTATATTTTTTGAACAATTCTTCAGCATCCTGCCCAAAGACCAACGTCCCGGCAAATGACGAAATAACTAGCAGGGCAATAAATATAAAACGCGAAGCAATGTCGTTTTTTCTGGTTGTCATTTTGAGATGGCAGTTAATAGTCCATAGTGATAATAATAGGTTACCGACTGGTTGGTAACCGGGTCTGTAACAATTGTTGGTCCGTTTTTCTCTCCTGAATAATAGGTTGCCGATACAATCAGTTTACCATCTTTATTATAAGTCTTTTCAATTCCTTCCAATTCATCGTCTTTATACACAGCATCATATATAAGCTTACCATCCGGATTATACCTTCTGAACGGACCTTCAAGATCAAAATACCTGCAATTACGTTCCTCGGCCACAGTTCCGTTACTATAATACACTTTAAGCGTCCCCTTTATTGTGTTCTGATCAAAAATAGCCTCACCCGATTTGTTGCCATTACTGTAATAGCTCACCATATTGGCCGAACCATTTTTTATCTTAACTACAGGCAGCATCTTGCCATCCTTGCCTTCGCAGGTATACCCCGTAAGATTGCCATTTTCATAAATCAGCTTAAATGCGACTTTGCCGTTTTCACCAAAATAGATTTGTTCACCATCCTTATTCCCGGTGGTATTATGGTACTGAATATGCATGATTCCGCAGGCATAGCCATTTGAATTACCATCCAGTAATCCCGAACTGTTATAATTTTCTTCTTTCACAAGATCTCCGGCTTCATCATAATAACTCCATTTACCAACTTTATACCCTCCCAGATACATTCCACTGGCTCTTGTTTTTCCATCGGGATAAAGCGAGATACTCGCACTGTCCTTCTTACCCATTTTATAAAATTCCCTTTTTATGTCTTTACCGTTAAAGTAAGCATACCGGGTCGGCCCGTTGAAGTAACCATTACGTATGGTATAAGAAGCATCAGGACTTGCAGTAGCCGAATGACGTACAGAAAAAATACCATTCTGATTTCCAAAAAACAGGCTGTCAACCAGATGTCCGGCGGTATCATAAGCCACATGCCCTACTGGGCAACCAAACTCATAAATGTATTTATCGGTAAGCACTCCATGGATATTATACTCCTTGTAATATCCATGGAAGTCATCATCCTGAAAATACTTCTCTGTTTCCAATTGTCCGTTTATATAATAGTATTTCCAGGTTCCCTGTCTTTTTCCGTTTTTATACCAGCCCTCATTTTGCACATTGCCATTATAGTAATAGGTCTTCGAGTAACCATCCTTTTTATCTTTAGTATAGTATTCTACAGTTCTTATCCTGCCGTCTTTAAAGTAGGACACCAGTTTCCCATCCAGATCGCCATCTGTATAATTACTCTCTTCACTTTTTGCCCCGGTTATATAATAAAATGTAAGTGCTCCATGCCTGTAGCCCTTATCGTTTATCCTCATATCCACAGCCTTATTACCATTCGCATGGTAAAGCGGATATTCATAAATGCCTTTTTTATCTTCCTTCTCAAACATTACCTGTTTATCTTCGTTCATGGATTTTAAACTATTAGGCACATTGTCACTCGACTTGATTATTGCGTAGATATTACCTGATTCACTGTATTTATTAATCTCTTCTTTTCCCTCCTTGCCGTAAATTCCTTTTTCCGACAATTTTCCGTCCTCATAATATTCTTCATAATCGCCCATATGCCGTCCATTGCGATAGGTACTCTTTTCCTTTATTCCTCCTGTTTCATAATAAGTTTCAAATGGCCCATCAAGCAAACCTTTTACATAATTCGATATTTCACTTGGTTTACCATTATCGAAATAGGTCTTTGATATCCCGTTTGATTTGCCGTCTTTCAGCACAAATACCCTTCTAATCTTACCATTGGCATGATAAACTGTATAGTTACCATCCCTGGGATCCTTTCCTTCATAAACGATAGACAATTCCATTTGTCCATTCACATTGTAAGACTTTTCTTCAACGTTATTGTCTTTCAACTTTATCCTGCTGCTGGATAAACTGCCCCCATATTCATAATCATACTCCGCTTTGATTTCACCTGTTCTGTCCCTGATAGTAATATTTTTTACATTACCATTTACATAGTAGGTAATGGATGAATCTACTTCCTTTTTATTGGCGTAGAACTCCCTCGACATAATTCCGCCTGTTGTAAAGTAACTTGTCCACCAGCCATCTTTATCACCATTGTTGGTAAACCGGCCCTGAGATTTCAATGTATGATCGCCTCTTAAAAACTGCACATCTCCGGTCAATATTTTGTTATCACCCCTTATCGATGCAGCGCCGACAATAATTAAATTGTCCTTAGGATAATAGTGATACATTTCTGTTGCCTTCTTTCGCGACTCAAAGTAAACTTCGCGAGTATTTTGAATTTTCGTAAAATAAGGGAACACCAGATTTTTGATCTCATCGTTATCTTTATTTTTCTTCTTTGCAAGAGCATCTACATTTTCATAACCGAATCCTGAGAAAAGAAGCAGTATATAACTTTCAAACAAATCACGGTTGTATACCTCTGTAAGCAGCGGTACATAAAACTGCATCACGAAATTGGCATCAGTCGCATCGTATTTCAGCTTTTCCATCAGTACCTGTGTCTGCCTGAAAACATTATCGTTAAGACTCATCTTCAGTTTATAATCCTTGCTCAGCGCCAGTTTCGACAATAACAACTGATCCAGGTCATCAAAAAGCGGATGACTGTATTTTTCAGGCTTATCGTTGTGCAGTTTTACCACTTCATCTGTTCCGTCTGTAATACTGCTTATCAGAGTAATCGATTGCTTGGCCAAATCTGCACTCTGAGTCATCAGTAACGATGTTTCAAAGGCGATAAGCGCTTCCGACAATCTGCCCTGCATGGCATAGGCCATACCGGTCATATAATGCGACTTAAAATGATTGGGATTAATGAGCAAGGATTGCTGGAAGTAGGAAAGTGCTTTGTCATAATTCTTCTTTCTGAAATACAGTATCCCCTCTTCATAAACCGGTTGGTGATCATTTGGGTACATTTTCTTAATAGAATCATATATGATCAGTGAACTATCAGATTGTTTCAGATAATCATAGGTGGCAGCAAGAGCCAGATAAAACTCCCTTTTATTTGATTTTCTTAGTTTCAATCCACTCAGGGCCAGTTTCTTTGCAGCCTCAAATGAACTATCAGCCTGTAAGGATAGTACTTGCTCATAAACTGCCAGAGAATAATTGGTATCGCTTTCATTTACCTGCTGATACAATTCAATGGACTTTTTATAATTGCCCTTACCAAATTCTTCTATTCCATTTTCCAGGTTTACTTTTGAATCAATATAGGGTATCTGGGCCTCCGTTTTATTGATAACCATGATGGAAAAAACGAGAAAAAACAACCTGAAAATAGTGGACATATAGAGATTAGAATGTTGAAATCAAAGATAAGGGACAATTTCATGTAATTCAAAGCGCAACAGTGGTTTGATATGATAAAAATCGACTTGAACAGTTTTAACCCCGCAATTATCATTCCACCTGATTTAATGTCGCAATATAGATTTAAAGAAACTCATATATCATTTATGTTGCAACATTATATTAAAGCCTTTACCTGATCAATTTCATGCTGTTTTGAACATGTTAATATATCGCCTGCAACAAACAAAATGAACCGTTTGAACAATATTTGTTGGTAATTTTATGTAGTATTAGCAAATTAGCGTGGCACCAATAATAGAAGTCGAAAATCTTTCCAAGTCCTTTAAAAATTTTAAAGCTGTAGACTCCTTATCCTTCCGGATCGGGCAGGGTGAAGTATGTGGCTTCCTTGGACAAAATGGAGCCGGCAAAAGCACTACAATGCGTATGCTGCTTGGCCTTATCTTCCCCGACAGTGGCAGGATCTTTATCAACGGCAATGAATTCAACAATCAGCGGCGGCATCTGCTCAAAAACATTGGCGCCATTATAGAACGGCCAGACCTGTATGGATATTTATCCGGTTGGGATAATCTTAAAATGTTTGCTACGCTCAGCGACAAATCCATAAACAATGCCCGGATTTATGAAGTACTGGAAATTGTCGGGTTGACCGGACGTGAAAAAGACAAGGTGAAAGCCTACTCCCAGGGCATGAAGCAACGTTTAGGCATTGCCATCGCCATGGTTCACAAACCAGATCTGCTGATCCTTGATGAACCCACTAATGGTCTCGACCCCCAGGGTATCGCCGAAATACGCAATCTCATTATTTCACTGAGTAAAGACCATGGAAAAACCATTATGGTATCCTCTCATTTACTTCATGAAATAGAACAGGTTGCCACGAATCTTATCATCATGCATAGGGGTAAAAAAATCACAGAGGCTCCCGTAAAAGAACTGCTGCATCCCGACGAAACACTTATAGAAATAGCAATAAAACCCAATGCTGAAATTCCTCAGTTGGTAAAAGACTCTGTATGGGCAAAATACGTTTGCCATATCTCAGACAATCAGCTGACTTTCAAAATGAACCCTGTAAGGATACCAGAATTAAATAACTGGCTGGTATCAAAAAACATAGCTGTTTTCAGTATCAATACACAACATTCATTTGAATCTTACTTCTTAAATATCACAAATGAAACAACTGCTGACTATAGAACTGTATAAAATATTTAAACGACCCAGAACCTACATCAGTTTTGGTATTATTACTGCTGTTACACTTGTCATACAACTGGCTATGCTTACCGATGGTAAGTCTTATATGGCTTTTGCCATGCAGGGCATCAATGAGCAATTTGATATTCATGGCAACATCATCAATGGCTATTTCATTACCTATATTATTCTGCAAGCCTTATTACTTCAGATACCCCTGCTCGTGGCGCTAATAGCAGGAGACACCCTGGCTGGCGAAGCCAATCAGGGCACGCTCCGTCTTATGCTCACCAAGCCCATTTCCAGGAACAAACTGGTATTGGTGAAATTCATGTCCAGCTTTATTTATACTGCCATGCTCATTATCTGGCTTGCCATAGTTGCCCTGTTGCTGTCATTACTTTTGTTTGGTAAAGGCGATATGGTAAATCTCAAAAGTGATACTTTTATCATGATTCTTAAGGATGATGTACTATGGCGTTATTCTGCTGCTTTTGGGTTTGCGTTGCTGGCAATGACAACCATTGCATCGCTCTCACTATTATTATCTTCCTATGCCGATAATTCCATTGGTCCTATAATTTCCACAATGGGTATTGTACTGGTACTTACCATACTCTCAAACCTGGACCTGCCGCTTTACAGCCATATAAAACCATACATTTTCACCTCGCACATGATTGCCTGGAAAGGCTTTTTCGACAATCCTGTTCCGTTCAGGGCCATAGGAGTATCTTCATTGGTCATGCTAGTCTATACCTGCACCTTTGTTGCGCTCACCATGTATTATTTTAACAAGAAAGACATTAAATCATGATCAGAAAATATTGTTTGTTTTTATTGTTTATTTTTTGCCTCTCATCCACCGCAAAGGCTACCGATGCCAATAAACTATTTGATTCCCTCAGGCGCAAAATTCTTGTAGTAAAAGATTATACCGCCGAAGTAAAAATGAAGATCAATGTAAGGTATATGCGGATACCCCAGTTGGCAGGTACACTATATTTCAAAAGCCCTGATAAAATGAGGCTGGAAAGACATGGCGGACTTTCCATACTGCCCAAAAAGAATATCAACCTCAGTCTGAGAACATTAATACCAACTGGCAATGTAACCGTCATTGATGCCGGGAATGCTGTTATTGGCACAAAAAACACCCGCATCATTAAGGTCATTCCGGAAGATGACAAAAGCGACATTATCCTAGCAAAAATCTGGATTGACGAAAAAAGCATGGTAGCGCTGCGAACGGAAACCACAAGTCGCACAGGTGGCACTATGACTATGGATCTTGAATATGGCAATTACACCAATTATGGACTGCCCGACAAAGTGTTGCTGACCCTCGATGTTAAAGATTTCAAGGTACCCAAAGGCGTAACAATGGATTATATTGAAACCGGTGATGAAAAGCAGGAGAACGATGGGAAGCAAAAGAAAGGAACCATCCAGATCACCTATCTTAAATACATGGTCAATACAGGTATAAATGATAATGTTTTCACCGTCCAGGATTAAAAGAAAATTTGCAATCCTGCATCGGAACAATGTTAAAGACTAATTGCGGCAATACATTCCAACTCAATTAATATTGTAATATCTCGATTCCGATTTGAAAATTCCGGGATTTTATATATATTTATTGAATTATTCACTATGTCTTTAAACATTGCTCCCTATGAAAAACCCCTTACTTGTTTATTTACTCTTCCTGTTGTTCTTTTTTTCACCACCCCGATCCTGCGCTCAGGTAATTAATACGATTTGTGGAAATGGAGTTTCAGGTTTTTCTGGCGATGGCGGCCCGGCGATGGCGGCCGTTATGACACAGCCATGGGGGCTTGCAAGAGATGCCGCCGGCAATATATATTTCTCAGACTTCAATAATAAAAGAGTCAGAAAAATTGCTCCTTCCGGCATCGTCACCACATTTGCAGGTAATGGCGGAACATACAGTGGCGATGGTGGTCCCGCTACTTCAGCAGGAATAAATGGCCCTACAGGCATCGTTTGTTTTGGTACCGATGTATATATTTCCGAGGTCTACTCATCCAGGGTCAGAAAAGTTAATGCCGCCGGCATTATTACCACCTTTGCCGGAAATGGCACTCCGGGTTGGAGCGGCGATGACGGGCCTGCTACAATAGCCCACCTGTCATCTCCGAATGGAATCGGCGTTGACCTTGCTGGCAATATTTACATTCCTGACCAGGGTTCTGAGCATATCCGGAAAGTAAACACCTCGGGTATAATTACCACTATAGCTGGCACCGGAGCTACAGGCTATACAGGCGATGGTGGGCCTGCTACGCTTGCCACTATGAATCTGCCCGACCTGGTAACTACAGATGCATCCGGGAACGTATATTTTACCGATTATAATAACAATGTGGTCCGTAAAATAAATACCGCCGGTATCATATCTACATTCGCAGGTATTGGAACTCCCGGATTCAGTGGCGATGGCGGCCCTGCAACCTCGGCGCAACTCAATGGTCCTGCTGGCATTAACTTCGATGTTTTTGGTAATTGCTATATCACCGATGCTACAAACAACCGTATCAGGATGATAAATCCCGCCAATACAATCAACACTATTGCGGGAAATGGAACCGCATCTTATAGTGGCGATGGTGGTCCTCCCCTCCTGGCCGGACTAAACAATGTTATTGTCTCCCTTGCCGATCCTGCCGGTAATATTTATGTAGGCGATATGTACAATCTGCGAATCCGGAAAATCACAACCGTGATTTCCAATACACCACCTTCTTTTACAGGAGGTAGCTCACAGTCATTAACCGTCTGCGAAAATGATACGGCAACATCTATCAATTCAGTACTCGAAATTACCGACCCCAACTCAAGTCAAACCGAGACCTGGAGCCTGCTATCTTCAGCCCTGCACGGCACTGCTGTTACAGTCTGTAGCACAACTTCCACCGGAGGAACTGTAACACCCTCCGGACTTACCTATACTCCAACTCCTGGTTATTGGGGTATCGATTCTTTTACTGTCATAGTTACAGATGGTATTGCAGGGGACACTATTAAAATATATGTTACCATAAACCCGCTCCCTCATGCCGGCATTATCACCGGTCCTGCTCACATATGCCTGGGTTCTGCAATGACATTATCCGACACTTCAGGCAACGGGCCGGGCATCTGGAGCAGCACTAACGGACATGCCACAATCGGCCCTGCAGGTGTAGTAACTGGAGTTACACCCGGCACAGATACCATACGATATATTGTTATAAATTTATGTGGGGCCGACACCGCGATCAAAATTATCACCATCGGTAATGGTTTGCCGAGCCCTGGCACGATTACCGGACCTGCCAATGTTTGCTTAGGTTCTACAATTACACTGTCCGACATGGCTACAGGTGGATCCTGGAGCAGCGCCTCTGTTAACGCTACAATTAATCCTTCCACAGGAGTCTTAACCGGCGTCGCGGTCGGATCTGCCTTAATCAGTTATACTATTGTCACCTCATGTGGCACAGTTGCCGCTACAAAGACAATCAATGTGAATCCGCTTCCGCCAACAGGCAATATCACTGGTATTCCCAATTTATGCGAAGGCTCCTCAATAACGCTGGCAGGTGTTTTACCAGGTGGTAAATGGAGCAGCGGAAATCCGGTTGTAGCTACTATCGATAGTATTTCGGGCGATGTTTTAGCGCTTACGCCTGGTAACACGGTAATAACTTACACCACCGCGCCCAACACTTTTGGCTGTATCAACAGAACGACCTTCAACATTACTGTCCATCCTGCCGGCACTTTGGTTATTACCGATGTCACAACGCCTGTAAAATGCAACGGGGAGGCTAATGGCTCGATAAAGGCTACTATATTGGGCGGTAGCGGATCCTATCAATACCTCTGGTCAAACGGTGGCACTAATCAGACGATATTCAATCTTGCTCCGGGCTCCTATTCTGTTCAGGTCAAAGACATTGTATCAAATTGCACCGGTACCCGGACATTCAATATTACAGAACCTGGTCCTCTAGATATTACAGAGACCATTACCAATGAAAAATGCGGAACAAAAAACGGGAGCATCAGTCTTACTGTTTCAGGGGGAATACCACCGTTCAAATATGTATGGTCGGGGCCCTTTACCGGTACTAAAATAATCGGTCTGCCTCCCGATACTTATACGGTTACTGTTACGGATTCTAATTTATGTGAAAAACAAATAGTTGCTGAAGTTGGCGCCGATAGTTGTTTCACTATTCATATTCACGATGTAATCACACCAAACGGAGATGGAATTAATGATGTGTGGGTTATTGAAGGCATACATAGTTATCCGGAAAATACGGTACAGGTTTTCGATAAATTCGGAGATATGGTATATTCTAAACAGAACTATAATAATGACTGGAGTGGCGAAAGTTCCGGAGGAGGACATCTGCCGGATGGCACTTATTTCTACCTGGTGAAACTGAATGCATCAGGACTGGCTGATGAAAAAAATACGATAACAGGAAGTATATTAATAAAGCAATAAATTACTTTTATATAAACCATTTCATAAAACGCCTTGCATGAAAAAACTATCTTTTCTTTTTTATTGCGTTTTTCTGCTCACTTCGGCTCTGCATGCGCAGGTTGAGGTGCACAGCACACAATTCATGCTGAATAAACTAATTTTCAATCCGGCTTATGCCGGCAGCAGAGACGTGGCTACAATCAGTGCCGATTACCGTAACCAATGGAACGCAATAAAAGGTGCGCCAAAAACAACCAGTGTTTCATTTGATGCCCCGGTGGGCGACTATAATTCTTCATTCAGGGATATCGCGGCAGGATTTAGTTTCAGTAATGAACAGATCGGAGTGGAGACCAAACAAAACCTGGCTGCATATTATGCATTCAGAATTAAGATGAAGAATGAATCGGTCCTTTCGTTAGGACTCAGTGCCGGGGCCCAGATGTACTCAGCCAATTACAACGAATTGGACCCCTACCAGCAAAACGACCCTAATCTTGCCAAAAATGTTATCGGAACTTTCCTTCCTGATTTTGGCGTTGGTTGCTTCTGGTATGCCAACGATTACTACATAGGTGCCTCAGTTCCAAATCTCATTCAGAATTATTACGACAATAGCGAGAAAAGAACCAACGATATCAGATCCCGGCAGGTAAGAGGTTATTATGCCAATGGCGGTTATGTTTTTCATGCCAGCGAAAACTGGGATGTACTGCCTCAGTTAATGGCGCGCTATGTTGGCAATGGAAACTACCAACTACCCTTCAACCTGGATTTCAATGTTTCGTTTATCATGAACAACCGCTTCCTTTTGGGTGCCACTTACCGCACCGATAAATCATTTGAAGCTATAGTCCACTTTCAGTGCTCGCGCAAAATTTACGTCGGTTATGCCTTCGACTATTTAATATCTGGTTTATCTGGTTATAATAACGGCGCCCATGAACTGGTAGTAGGTTTCAATTTCATAAAAGGCGACAATTTATTAGAAAATCCACATTTCAGTAAGTCATTTTAACATGCAATTTCCTCTGCCCTAAAATTATTGCGCCCTAAAACCTTTACATTTAGACCTTTGATGCTGCCAAATCTATTTGTTCAATAAATGACCACCAACCCCAACCGTTACTTCATAATTAATAAACCTTACAATATGGTATCCCAGTTTATCAGCCCCGATAATGTTAGGCTGCTGGGCGATTTGGATTATGTTTTCCCCGAGGGCATTCATGCCATCGGCCGGCTGGACAATCAGTCTGAGGGTCTGCTTATACTCACAACCAATAAGAAAGTCACCAAACTGTTATTCCAGGGAGAAGTCCCTCATAAACGTACCTATCTGGTAAGAGTAAAAAATGAAGTCAGCCCCCAAAGTCTGGAGCAATTAAGAAATGGTGTTACCATAAAAATCAAAGGTAATATAGATTATATTACTCCTCCCTGCGAGATCCATATTGTCGACCCACCGGCCAACTTACCCATACATCAGTTGGAACTGCGGTCGTTTGCTGCACACACATGGCTCACCATAACATTGAGCGAAGGTAAATTCCATCAGGTGCGCAAGATGGTATCAGCGATCAATCACCCTTGCAAACGATTAATAAGATTATCAATCGAAGATCTCGAATTGGGCGACCTGCCTCCCGGCTGCGTAAAGGAACTCGAAGAAGAAGAATTCTTCGGTTTACTGAAAATCAAAAACTGGAGCTAATCCATTCTACTGTTTCTTTCTGTTTCTTACTACATTACTTTATACATCTGTGTAGCAGAATGGGCATATTGGGTAGGCTCAAAGGTATCATCAAAGGTAGCCTTCAGATGCGATAGCTTTTCATCCAGCTTCGAAACATTCTGCCCTATATCCTTGTTGGTTTTATACTTATTAATCAGCACAGAGTATTTATTAATGTGGTGCACAATACGATAAGTAATATCACCATACCTCACCTTAATCGATTGAACATCCATCAACTGGTAATAGATATTTTCTTTCCATTCTTTGGGAGATTCTTTTTTCATGGCCAGTACATATTCTGCAGCTTTCTGGCGCAATGTAGAGAGATAAATATACCGGCGGTTGGCATCACTTTGTTTGGTAAAGCAACTGTTCATATCACATCTTTGAATGCCCACCATTCTCAGGTTCCGGTTTATCACAGAGTCATAATACGCCTGCATTTCCTCCAGCGATTGGGTAATACCATCCCACTCGTTTTCTATCATATTCTTATCAGTAGTGAACTGGCTCAGTGAGGCTGTTATAGCAAACATTTTTTCTGCCTCTGCTTTAAGTTCTTTCCTTTTATGCCCTATCGAATTTACATATTCAGCCATACCGGCAAACATGATCTGCGAGTAAGCGCCTACGATGGGCAACCCCGCTGTCAGATAGCCCGAAGCGCCTATCACCTCGCTTACGGCCTTTAATGTTGCGTTGTTATCTTTGATCTTATCTGCATATACCCTGAATTTTTCAAATCCCTTCCTGAATGCTTCATAGCTCATTGGGTTGCTGGTTTCTGTCAAAGAATTGAAAAAATCTTTCGAGGTCCGAAACAGGATCAGTGGCTTTATCTCCCTGTCCATCGATACCAGATTGATCATAGCCGACTGGTAATTGGCCTCATATACATTGATCTCATTTTGTTCTATTGCCTTCTGTTTTTCTTCCAGAACCTGTACGCGCTCCACCAGCCTGTCAATACGATCTTTAGGATTACCGGTCATTTTGAGCACACTGTCCAGTTTACCCACCCGGTCATCAAGCTTTGTAATGGTTGAGTCAAGTGCCTTATTTTTCCGGTCAAGGTTCTGCTGAATGTCATTTAAAATGCGCTCCCTGACATTTTTCTCCGTCAATACACTATCGGTCTCACCTGCGCTTGCCCTGAATACGATGACAACCAAAAAGACGATTGTAAATATTTGCTTCATAATTGGATTTGAATTGTATCAGTGAAAAAAATGAACACTACCCTCAATAACTGTATGCTTCGTAACTGAATTTTATAATCAAATTATTACTACAACCGGTGCAACAATATTATACTTTTTACATAAAATCAGGTAACCTGGTTAGGGGTGCAGGCATATCCAATTAATACTATACTGGTAAAATTAACTCGTTTTAACATTCAGGATCACAAAAGTTGATCACAGAAATGTTAATATTTTTCCTGGTCAGGTCTGTTTACAAATATGCATGCCGCAAAAATCATGCCTGATGAACTGAAATAAAAAGTGTTTAAAGGATTGGACTACCCAATGTCCCTACTTAAAAAGAACACTATAAAGTAAATACAGATTAAGTATCAGAATTATTCCACCTACCAGCCATGCAAGTATTTGGGTAGGTCGCCTGTTTACAAACTCACCCATTTTTTTCCGGTCATTGGTAAACAGAATAAGTGGAATTACAGCAAAACTCAACTGCATTGACAGTATTACCTGACTTAGCACCAGCAAACTGGCAATGCCCTTTTCCCCGAATATATAGGTAACAATAAAGGCAGGCACAATCGCAATTACCCTGGTTATTAATCGCCTTACCCAAGGCTTTAATTTTATGTTCAGAAACCCCTCCATGACTATCTGCCCGGCCAGTGTACCCGTCAGTGTTGAATTCTGACCAGACGCCAGCAATGCAACTGCAAAAAATGTACTTGCCATGGTTACTCCCATTATTGGGTTCAGTAACTTATATGCCACCGTTATATCTGCCACTTCCTTATGACCGGTTGTATGAAAAACAGCTCCGGCAAGTATTAATATTGCAGCATTGATAAAAAATGCAAAAAACAGGGAAACCGTACTATCAATTGTGGCAAACTTCAAAGCCATTTTCTTGCCTGCTGTATTGCGGTCATAATTCCGGGTCTGTACTATACTGGAGTGCAGATAAAGATTATGAGGCATAACAGTGGCGCCCAGTATGCCAATGGATATATAAAGCATGGACGGATTGTAGATAATCTCACTGCTTGGAATTAACCCTTTTGCTATGGGCAAAAACGCCGGGTGCGAGGCAATAAGTTCGTATCCGAAACACACCAGAATGACGAATATTAATGAGATAACCACACTTTCAATAAACCGGAAACCCTTGTATTGAAAGTAAAGAATAATGAGCACATCAAATCCGGTTATGAGCACACCCCAGCTAAGGGGTATATGAAAAAGCAGGTTCAATGCCAGCGCTGCGCCTATTACTTCGGCAAGATCGCATGCTGCAATTGCGATTTCGCAAAGAATCCACAAACTGAAATTTGCCCAGGGTTTGTATTCATCATGACAGGCCTGTGCCAGATCCCGCTCAGCCACTATGCCAAGCTTTAAGGCCAGATATTGAAGAATGATGGCGAAAAAATTAGAGATCAGAATTACCGATAACAACGTATACCCAAACTGTGCTCCGCCTGCAATATCGGTTGCCCAGTTCCCCGGATCCATATAGCCTACTGCTACCATTAATCCGGGCCCGCCAAATGCCAGTATCTTTTTCCAGAAACCGCCTTTTTTAGGAATATTTACAGTCGAGAAAACTTCAGAGAGGCTCTTGTTATTATTTTTCCTGAGCCACTTCACCTCCTGTAAAATAGGTTTGATCACTTTTATTTTCTCTACCAATCCTGGCATAATAATTTGCTGCTACTCGGTCTCAATTTTAAAATTGAGCAAACTTACTTTATTTATGTTATCTGGCAAATTAATTTTATTAGGTATGCCTAATAATTTTTTAATCGCACCAAAATCTTTAACTTTAGCCTTGCCAAAAAAGATTATGCAGACATTATCTGAAGAAAATTACCTTAAGGCCATTTATCACCTGGACAAACAAGGATCAAAAAAGATCAGCCCCACTGCCATTGCAGAATCGCTGAGCAACAATCCCGCTTCAGTAGTGGATATGATCAAAAAACTGGCAGATAAAAAGTACCTGCATTACGAAAAAAGCAAAGGGGTAAAACTAACTGATAAGGGGCGGAACATCGCCATTCAGATTGTACGTAAGCACCGTTTGTGGGAATCTTTCCTGGTAGATAAACTCGGCTTTGGTTGGGATGAAGTGCATGAGATTGCCGAACAACTGGAACATATTCAGCATGCCGAACTGGCCGACCGCCTCGACAAATATCTCGGCTTTCCGCAATACGATCCGCATGGCGACCCCATACCTAAGGCTAATGGCGAGACTGCAATAAGTTTCAAAACAATACTGGCAGATATAGAAATAGGTAAAACCTGCAAAGTTGTAGCCGTAAAAGATACCAGCGCCAGTTTTCTGCAATACCTCAAAAAACTCGAGATTGGTATAGGCTCAAAAATCACCCTGATCGAAAAAATCGCTTTCGATAATTCCATTGTCATCATGATTGGTAAAAATCAGCATACCACTGTATCAAAGGTATTTGCTGAGAATTTGCTGGTTCACGAATAAAAATCTCACATAGATTAATAGCATTTCCTGATGTCTGTACTTGATAAACTGGCCTCTTCGTTAAATATAAGAGGCACCGAACCAAATAAAATCCTTGCCCGCCAAATCGCAGCAGACCAGGATAAAGAAGCCGTGGCAGAACTGATTGCCAACCTGAACAATAAGAGCATTCAGAGCGACTGTATCAAAGTGCTTTATGAAGCTGCCGAAATTGATCCGAAATTGATTTTGGGTTATGCCAAAAACTTCATTGCCTTGCTCGACAGCAAAAATAACCGCATGCAATGGGGCGCAATGATCGCGCTTGATTACATAACACTTGAAAATGCAGACCTGATTTATAAATCACTTGGCAAGATCATCCTGATTGCCGATAAAGGTTCTGTTATTACCAAAGACCATTGTGCCGGAATACTCATCAAGCTTAGCTCAGTGCCGGCCTGCTCGCTCAATGCATTTTCATTGTTCATCGAATTGCTGCTCTCTTGTCCTTCCAATCAGATACCTATGTATGCCGAACAGGCCATACCTGTAATCAACGCTGACAACAAGGATAAATTCATCAGGGCGCTGCAAACCAGATTGCCCGATATTGAAAAGGATGCCAAAAAGAAGCGGGTGGAGGCGGTAATCAAAAAGCTGGGCAGGTAAACAGAGTTTACAGTAACCGGTAATTCAATAAAACGTGCAAATAGGTTGTAGCCGATTGAATATAACCGGCTGCCGACATTCCATTACCTTTTTCAAGTCGGCTCTCCAGCCCGAAGTTGTGATAAGTCACGCCTAATCCAAGGCAATAAGATTGTTCATACTTTCTGAACCCAAGAAATGGTTCCGGATTTGGATACCCTGGATTTGATGTTGCAATACTTGAACTTTTCATTGCCAGACCATTAACAATACCGAACTCAGCAAAAGGTTTAACAGCCATATAAGGATATTGATACCTGATCATGGTGAACAATTTCACATAGGTAGCGCTAAATTCTGCATCCCAGGTTTCTCCATTAATATCAGGACTGGTATTATGGCCTTTTATTTTATAATTATCATAAAGAATTTCATTGTAAAATGACCATGCATTTTCGGTTCTTGGCGATATAAAGTTGATATAAACACCGCCTTCAATTCCTGAGTATTTACTGAATTGCATATTGTCCAGCCGCACATCCTGACCTGAAATATGAATAGAAGTCCTGTTCATACCGGCTATTACACCAAAAGCGACTTGCAATTTTTCCTCCTTAAATTCATATCCGGGCAACACAGCGGTTTTGCTGCAATTACTATTATACTTTTTAAAGAGCGCTACTATCTTTTTTTCATTAAGTTCCAATTGGAATATACCCGGTATGTCCATATTGTGGCAATCAGAAACTAAAGTCAGCACCTGCTTTATATATTCCTGGCTGTTCAAAAGGTTTACTTTGCTATCATTCAAAAAGTATTGTTTATTCTTTAGATCGCACCATTTTCCTACCTCATATTCTACCAGGTAATGCTTCTTGCCTAACGAGTCATCCTGATAATAGTAAATACTCTTTTTCCCTCTAAATAATAACTGTCCGAAAAACTCCCGCTTAACCATCTCTGATACCGGACTTGTATTTATTCTGGCAAGTTCAATTTCAGAAAAATCCAGTTCTGCCGTAATGGTATAATAATAAATCTCCTGTGCCCCTTCCCTTGCCATAAATAAGATCAGGTCCTTTGGCAGGAAACTGATCCATGATTCCTCATCTGCCTTCCTGAATTTAATGCTGTGTGGCGATTTATGCGAATGCAGATAGGCAATCATCCCTCTCACTGTATCCTTATTTACTGTAACCACATAACCCGGTTTCCATTTATCTTGTGCAGTAGCTGCATTATGAAAAGCAAAACATAATAGTGCAGTAGTGATAACGGAGAATTGCCACCCGGAGCGGAGCATATTAATATTCATCCTCAAATTTAAAAATCGTTTTGACTAAATAATAACTATAGTAAAATAAAAACAACTTAGGAATACTTATACCCCACCAGCTTATCAATCAGATTTCCTGATAACCCGGAGGTCAATTAATTTTTTATCACTCTGATAATATACTCTGAAAATCTTCCGTTACCATTGCACAAACTATTATCTTAGCTCAATGCGGTATATTATAACCCATATTGGCACAATCATTGAAACCTACAATGGTTCTTTGCCGTTGGCACATTTCTTGAAAAACTATTTCAAACAGCACCCGATCCTGGGCAGCCGCGACCGGAGAGTGCTATCTGAAATGTCCTATTGCTGGTACAGAAGCGTAAAAGGCATTAAGGATCAGAGTTTAAGTATGGAAGCCAAACTTGCGGCGTGTCTCAAAATTTGTGGCAGCGAAATTAAATTCCCTTTCTCCACAGAGAATAGTCTGCCGCAATTACCTGAAAACCAAAGTTTCGATACCGCAGCCCTGTTCCCATATGATTTACCGCTTTCCGATGGAATCACTAAAATTGACTGGCTTCAATCCATGTTGGTTCAGCCCTGCCTGTTTATCCGGATCCGTAAGGATAAAGGGAAGGTGATCAGTTTACTGAATGCAGCTCAGATACCATTTACATTTGTTTCCGACAACTGCCTATCTCTGCCAAACGGAGCCAAAATAGACACAATCCTACCATTGGATTGCTATGTGGTTCAGGATGCATCTTCCCAACAAACTGGCGATTTTTTTAAACCCCGCAAAAATGAATTGTGGTACGACTGCTGCTCCGGCGCCGGTGGAAAATCATTGCTGCTCAAAGACATAGAAGCTGGTGTGCGCCTTACTGTTACCGACAGGCGCGAGAGTATTATCTATAATCTCCAGCAACGTTTCAGGCAATACCGCTACGAGCCTCCGGTATCGCATATCACTGATGTTTCCAACCCGGAATTACTTACTAAATCACTGGGCACAAAAAAGTTTGATGCCATCATTTGCGATGCACCCTGCAGCGGCTCAGGCACCTGGTCGCGCACGCCCGAACAGCTTTACTTCTTCAAGCCTGAATCGATTCCCGACTTCCCGGCTCTACAACATAAAATTGCCGTAAATGTAGCCCGCCACCTCAAGCCTGGCGGCCGCCTTTTCTATATTACCTGCTCTGTTTTCAGAACAGAAAACGAGGATATTGTTACTAAAATCATTGCTGATACGGGTCTTCAACCGGTTCAATCAAAACTGATCAATGGCATCAGCAACCATGCCGACAGCATGTTTATTGCCGAATTGATTTCGTCCGAATAATCAGCCTATACCTTACTATTGCTTTTTGAACTTATTAATGGCATTACGGGTAAAATCACTCAATACCAGTGCCCCGCTTATTGCGGCCCGCTCAGGAAGAAGGGTATCCCAATCGTTTGTGCCCCGCCAGAAAATCTTCTTTAGTTGCGCCATAGCGTCCGGACTGCTGGCAGCCAGTTTAGCAGCCAGCTTATTTATGGCCGCATCTGTATCTTCCATAGTTTTATGCACCTCGGCATATAGTCCGTTTCTGTGTGCCCAATCCGATGAGCGCCATTCGGTAGCATCTATTGCCAGTTGTGCAAAGCAGGAAACGCCAACCTTACGCTCCACCACCGGGCCTACAACAAACGGACCAATTCCCACTGCAAGTTCGCTCAGTTTTACCGAGGCCCCTTCCACGGCTATTGCATAATCTGTTGCGGCTGTAAGTCCAACCCCTCCACCTACTGCCTTGCCTTGTATCCTGCCTATAATCAGCTTAGGACATTTGCGCATGGCATTAATAACATGGGCAAAACCACTGAAGAATTTCTTACCTTCTTCCTCATTATTGATCGACATCAATTCATCGAAAGATGCACCCGCGCAAAACGCTTTCTCCCCGCCACTACGCAACACGATCACCTTTACATGCTCATTACTGCCAACTTCTTTTATGGTATTAGCCAGTAATTCGAGAATTGTAGATGGCAGTGAATTGCTCGATGGGTGAAAAAATTCAATGGTAGCAATACCATTTTCCGATTTATGGGTTACATATCCTTCTGTATGGAGCATATAATCAACTTAAACTATGGGTTAAAAATGACCTGAGGGCACAAAAGTAATAAATCAGGCATTGTTAACAATAGCACCTCAATATTGAAAGGATAGCCTCTATTAGTTACAACTTAGCCAATTTTACTACAGTCGTCAAAATACCCCCATCCCTTTTTGCCCGCCACCCTCACTTCCTTTACCTTCGCAACTCAAAACCATTAAGCAAAATGTCTGCTCAAAAAATAACCATGGGCCCTAATGGCCATATCGTAGTACCAGATAATGTGATCATTCCTTTTATTGAGGGCGACGGTATAGGCCCTGATGTTTGGCGCGCCAGCAAAATGGTTCTCGATGCTGCGGTAGCGCATGTTTATGGTGGCAAACGAAAAATAGAATGGCTGGAAATTCTTGCAGGCGAAAAAGCATTTAACGAAACCGGAGAATGGCTCCCGGCCAAAAGCCTTGATATTGCCAGGGAATACCTGGTTTCCATCAAAGGTCCGCTTACTACTCCCGTCGGTGGCGGCATCCGCTCCCTCAATGTTGCACTACGCCAGGAGCTTGACCTTTATGTCTGTCTCCGTCCTGTTAAGTGGTACAAGGGTGTACCATCTCCGGTTGTAGCCCCCGAAAATACCAATATGGTCATCTTCCGGGAGAATACCGAAGATATTTATACAGGTATTGAGTTTGCTATGGGTACTCCTGAGGCCGAAAAGTTGCTTCATTTCCTTACTGATGAATTGGGTGTGAAAAACAAGATCCGCTTCCCCGAAACTACAGCTTTCGGTATCAAACCGGTATCAAAAGAAGGCTCTGAGCGGCTGATTCGTGCTGCTATAAAGTATGCGCTCGGGCACAACCTGCCATCCGTTACTATCGTGCATAAGGGCAATATTATGAAATACACCGAAGGCGCTTTCAAAATGTGGGGCTATGCCCTGGCAGAACGCGAATTTGGCGACAAAGTATACACCTGGGGCCAGTGGGATAACGCCCGCAAAACCCAGGGTGAAGATATTGCAAATGCCCGTATGAAGAGAGCAGAAGCTCAGGGAAAACTGATCATTAAGGATGTAATTGCCGATAATTTCCTGCAGCAATTATTACTGTCTCCTAAAGATTATTCAGTTGTTGCCACACTCAACCTCAATGGCGATTACATTTCCGATGCTGCTGCCGCTTCTGTTGGCGGAATTGGCATTGCCCCCGGCGCCAATATCAACTACCTCACAGGTCATGCGGTCTTTGAAGCCACTCATGGTACTGCCCCCAGATTTGCCAACACCAATACAATGAATCCTTCTTCTCTGCTCCTCAGCGGTGTGATGATGTTGGAGTACATGGGCTGGCAGGAGGCCGCCGATTGCATCGAGGAAGCCCTCGCTATTACCATCATGCGTAAACGAGTCACCATCGACTTTTACAACCTCATGCACGATGCCACTTTACTTAAAACCAGTGAGTTTGCAGAGGAAATCGTAAAAAACATAAAATAAAATATATCTCATCCCCTTATTATTTTCTAAAATAAAATATTTTTTAAATAAAAATATTATCGCATACATACTAATTCTACCTCCGTATCAGTCTGCTTTGTGTTTTTTGATAAAACCGCATATCAGACTTGCTGAGTGCTCTTCAGTCCCTGCCATAGTTGGTCCCACAACGGCTAATACAATAATGGCTGCATGCAATTCGCTTATCAATTCAGCTATTTACCATCTCCCATCCTCCCTGTTTCACTCATCACTCAATGAATATTTAACAAGAATGGAAAATTATCGAATTTAACCAGCTATTTATAGAATAACGTATCGTTTACATAAATAGGAATTAATTTTGTCCAAACTTAGAAATCAATGCCCATTAACTTAGCCTCTTACATTGAGCATACTTTATTAAAGCCAACTACCACAATTTCGGATATAGACAAATTGTGTCTCGAGGCCTCAATGGAGAATTTTGCAGCCGTTTGTGTCCCACCAAAATTTGTTGCCAATGCAAAAAAAATGCTCGATAGCTCTAATGTAAAGATCGCAACCGTTATCGGATTCCCGTTAGGTTACAGTGGCACTCAGATCAAGCTCCAGGAAATCGAAGAGGCCCTGCGCAAAGGCGCCGACGAACTCGATATGGTCATCGATCTCAGCGCCCTCAAAAGCGGCGATTTCAAGCGCCTCGAAGAAGAGATCACCACTTGCCTCAAGCCCGTATACGATGCAGGCAAAATATTAAAGGTGATCGTTGAAAGCGGCATACTTACTGAAAATGAATTGCGTGATTGCTGCAACTTCTACAGCAATTACAATATCGACTACATGAAAACCTCTACAGGCTATGCTACCACCGGCGCCACTGTCGAGGCTGTTACAATTATGCGCTCCATATTGCCCGTGCGCACTGGTATCAAAGCATCCGGAGGCATTCGCACCTGTCAGTCGGCCATGGAGCTTATTGAGGCCGGCGCCGTAAGATTGGGCTGCTCTGCCAGTATGCAGATCATGAAAGAAAGCCGCGAAAACAAAGGCTGATCATTTTCTGCGGCTGTTGTATGTACTGCCTGTTTAGCGTAGTTTTGCCTCTGTTCCAATTTTAACAATGAGGTTAATAAATAAATTAGTTGCCCTTACAACATTACTGTTGCTCTCTATTCATGTTTCCGCGCAGGATAGCAAGAATGGCAACGTAGTCGTTCATGCCGATCCACGCCTGCAACTCCTGCTCAAACCCCACACTGCACCTACCCCACCGCCACCTCCGGTAGCCACCAAAGAAAAAAAACACAAACCCGAACCTGTTAAACCACACAAGATCGAAGTGATCGAAGAAGACAAACCAACCGCCGTTCATCCTCCGGCTACAACCGCTGCCGTACCCAAAACCAAACCTTCCTCCAAACCTGCACCATCCGGCCCTGCCAGGGTCACCATTGGCATGCAGGGCGAAAAGGTAGTTACTCCCGCACCCGATGCTGCTCCGCCCGTCACCGCAGCCAAATGGCCACCTGTTCATGCCACCAACCCTCCTGTTACCACCAGCCACGGTTTCCGTGTGCAGATATACAATGGCCCGGACCGCAACAAGGCTGCCGAGGTAAAAAATGATTTCATGCACCGCTATCCCGGTGTGCATTGCTACCTGGTTTATATAGCCCCCGGCTTCAGGGTTAAGGTAGGCGACTATTCCAGCCGCGATGCCGCCGACGCCATGCTCAGGCAGCTTAAGCCCCTCTTCAGCCCCGCCACCATGATCGTGCCCGACAATATTGCGACTTCCGCCAATTAGTATCAACCGCCAATATGTAAAAAAAACAGCCGCAACAATTAAAATAGCCTAACTTAGTAATCATGTTATTAGCGCAGATAAAGCAAAAGTCCGAAGAGTACTTCGCCGAGGTACAGGCTATCCGTCACCATATACATGCCCACCCCGAGTTATCTTATCAGGAATATAATACTGCTGCCTTTGTAGCCGGCAAACTAGCCTCATGGAGCATTAAGCACCAGGCAGGTGTGGCCGGAACAGGTGTTGTTGGCCTTATCGAGGGCAATAATCCCGGTAGCCGATGCATTGCCCTCCGTGCCGATCTCGATGCCCTGCCCATACAAGAGAAAAACGATACCAGCTACCGCTCCCTCAACGATGGCATCATGCACGCATGCGGCCATGATGTACATACCAGTTGCCTGCTCGGAGCCGCTAAGATACTGCACGATCTGCGCCACGATTTGCAAGGCACCATCAAGCTCATCTTTCAGCCAGGGGAGGAAATGAACCCCGGCGGCGCCAGTCTCATGATTGAGGCCGGTGTTCTTGAAAACCCCAGGCCTGAGGCCATCTTCGCACTGCATGTATACCCGCACCTGCCCAGTGGCGCCACAGCCTTCCGGGCCGGACAATACATGGCCAGCGCCGATGAGGTGTACATCACCATCGGGGCAACAGGCGGACATGCCGCACTCCCGCACCTCACTGCCGATCCTATTGCCATTGCAGCCCTCATCATTACCGGCCTGCAGCAGATAGTATCCCGCAAGTGCAACCCCCTCATTCCATCTGTACTCACCTTCGGTAAAATTCAGGGAGGCTTTGCCACCAATGTTATACCAGAGACCGTCGACATACTCGGCACTTTCCGCACCATGGACGAGCCATGGCGTAACGAGGCCCACAGACTCATAAAAGAATTCACCATAGCCACCGCCACCGCCTACGGGGCCACCGCCACCATCGATATCCCCCCGGGCTATCCGTCCTTGTACAACGATCCCGCGCTCACACACCGCGCCACCCAATGGGCAAAAGACTATGTAGGCGAAGACAATGTACACCATCTCGATATGCGCATGGCAGGCGAAGACTTCAGTTTCTATACACAACACATTCCCGGCTGTTTCTTCCGCATAGGCACCAGCCTCAACGAACAGCAATTCACCGCCCCCGTCCATAATGCCCATTTCGATATCCACGAAGAAGCCTTAAAAACCGGCATGGGCATGATGGCCTGGTGCGCCGTAAACAGCCTTATGAGCTAAACACCAATAACCACAATAATAAAAATCGGGATCCACAAGCCATTACTGCTATCCAGCCATAGTGACCATAGCACGCTTGTACCACATCACACCAATCATTGCGACAAAGGAAGCAACCCGAGGGTTTTGGCATAGAAGATACTTTGCTGGAAAGTGGTTGATACGAAAACTGGTATTAATGCCCCTCAGTGACGTTGATTAAATAAAGTACACCATATTGCGAAGTTATATTTCTGTTATTAACTGCCATAGCTTTAGCGAAGGCATGTTATTAACTGCCATAGCTTTAGCGAAGGCATGTTATACGAGGCGTAAAATCCGCGAATAGTGCGCTATTTTAAAGACTGCTACAACGAAGTAGAAAGGAAAAAGAACGAGTAAGATGGTGTACTTTATTTAATCATCGTCACTTACTCTTTCGACAACAACTTAATAATTTGATGCAGAATTGCTGAACAACCTACAGTTTGCCGCGTTTTTTCTCGCTTTTTGTTATAGACGAAGTGATTTATTGCAGAGTTAGGGGTTAATACTTTTTAGCTTCAGGCTTCAGCCCCATCCGATACAGGAATTGTTTGAGCTCTTTTCTTAAAGAAAAGGCTTTTGATGTAGATCTGATATTTTTCCTCCAGCAACCAAGACACTGTATATAATACAGTCAGGTAGGCCACAAATTTGATCGTAAATAACAGAGGTGATGTTGCAGTTATCCATCCAAATGTAAACAGCAGGGGCATATGAAGTATATAAACCGCATAGGATACCGTGCTCAATGATGCTGATGATTTTAATACCTGATTTATTTTAATATTGAATGAAAAATTGGATACCCAAAGGAATATACTGCTTATCAAAAAAACAGCCGGCACAACAAAATGCTCTTTTACCATATAATCCCATCCGAGGTAATGAAAAATCATGTACAAGCTAAAAAGGGTGCAAGCATAGGTGCTGTAGAGGAAGATCTTATTAAACCTGTTGGCTGAATAGGTAAGGGAGCAAATTAAAATGAATGTAAAAGGGAGGTAGAAAAGATCGGCATAGGTAATCGACCGCTGAAAGAAATTGAGATAATCATAGTTATGCACATTGATTTTCAATATTTGCAAAAAATGCACATAAGGGTTAAGCAAATCTATACAAAATACCATAAGGAAAACTGAGACCATGCGGGAATTGGAGATTTTCCATTCTGGCAATTTTGTTTGTGCGATCATAGCCCCCGTTATCCAAAAAATCAGGCCTATGAAATAACTTATGAATAATGGATAAATTCCCCTTTCATGAAAAAAGGCAAAAGCAGCAGTGATAATTATTAATAATGCTACTAACGTTTTCTTCAGGTCAATTTTAAACCAGGCAATGAATATAAAAATAAAATAATACAAAAGTTCGTAGTTAAGCGACCAAAGCGGAGAATCTTGTGTCATAACATTATTCATTGGTACACTGACAAAGAACAGATTGGAAAGGACTTTAGTAAGATTATATTCCCTGGCAACAAAAAAAGCAGTGCAGAGTACCACAACAAAGTAAATGGGCACCACCCTTACAAGGCGTTTTTTTATATAAACCCCTACCTCTTTTCGGCTTGTAATAGTTGGGTGGTTTAGCCCGATAACATAACCTGAAAGCACAAAGAAAATAAGGACGGCCAGATGGCCCGGAAAATCATAATTAAAAACAGGACCAAGAGCCAATCCCTTGTCAAATAGGTCATGGAAAAGTACCAAATGATAAAATACAACAAGGAATGCCGCAACTCCACGCAAGATATCCAGATTCTTATTATGTTGTTTCACCATGAATATCGGAAAGTGGTACTTGTGAAAATTTGCCTAAAAATAAGGGCTGTGATCTTAATAGCATCATAAGTTTGCAATTTTTTTAGCTGATGGCATCCGATAAAAAAAAATAAATGACAATAATAATTAAATTTGTATCATTGTAATAATATAGCATCTGTGCAGGATACCATAAAACTATATACTGAGCCACTTGAACCCGAGGAATTATCATTCCTTGAGCGGAAGGTTACCAAAGACCGTTCCAATTATTACAAGGTTTTCCAGATAGAAATGGTGCTTTGTTTCATAATACCTTTTGCCGGTGCATGGTATCGGGTGGCTGATGGTATGCCAAATGCATTTTCACCCTTGAAGTTTTTTTCGGCAGCAGGAGCATTGCTGATGCTTTCACTTGTAACTACCTATATTGCCTACCGCACCTACCCCAGAAAGACACAACTGGACATACAGGAAAAAACAAAAACAATAGAAAAAATTCACATTGTCAAGAAGGTTCATATTGCCACAAGAGATACCTATCACTTTTACATTGACTCGAAAATAAAACTCAGCATAGAGGTAAGCCATGAAGACTACCTGCTTTTGAATGTTGGCGATGAGGTAAGTATAGAATATACCACCCATTCCAGGGAATACCTTGGTTATTTTTAGTCAGACTGCCCCACCCTTGCCAAATAAAGTAATCGGGAATTATCCCATTGGAAATCAAAAATCTACCTGATAATCGTCTGCCTGTCCGCATCCAGCCTTATCAGGATAAAGATGAGTACGCTGAACGAAAGCAACGACGACCCGCCATAACTGAGGAATGGCAGGGTGATACCAATTACCGGCATCAGGCCAATGGTCATGGATATATTGACGGCAAAGTGGAAAAAGAGAATACAGGCCACACAATAGGCATATACCCTCGTGAACACCGATCGTTGTCGCTCACCTACGAAAATGATGCGCAGCATCAGCGATACATACAATATGATCAGCACGGCGCTGCCCACAAATCCGAACTGCTCGCCTACCGCGCAAAAGATAAAGTCGGTATTCTGCTCTGGTACGAACTGATTTTTGGTTGAGGTGCCATTGAGGAAACCCTTGCCCCAGAAACCACCCGAACCAATAGCTACCTTTGATTGCAATACATTGTATTCACTGCTGTTTCCTTTTTTCTCCTCACCGGCTACCATTGTTTTGTCGTACTCATCGGGCACCTCCTTGCCCAATGTAGAAAATATGCGGTCGATCTGGTGACGCTGGAGCACATGTTTAAAAACAAAGGGCACTGCCACCTGCGAGAAAATGATGCAAAAGACCCACGCCCCTCCAAGAATGATACGCGCAATTATTTTGCGCCGCAGGGTATTACGGATGAGCAGACCAATTACAATAGCAAAAAGCGTAATCACAACGAACAACATCTTTCGCTCTATGAGCAAGGTAGCCAGCACCAATGCCACCACTGAAAAACCAATAACCAGTACTGCATTGGGCAGCCCCTCCCGGTACATAACCAGGAAGAAACAGAAATAAACCAGGGCAAGGCCGGTTTCTTTTTGCAGAATAATGAGCAGGGCAGGAGTTAATGCTATGGCTACCGCTACCAGCCGGTCTTTGAGCCGGGCAAAATTGGTTTCGGGCAGAGAGAAAAACTTAGCCAATGCCATGGCGGTAAATATCTTAGCTACCTCACCCGGCTGAAACCGGAAACTACCCACCCCCAGCCACGACCGCGAACCCTTTACATCTACCCCGGCAAATATGGTGATTATGAGTACGGCAATAGCTACAGTATAAATTAAAAAGGCAAAAGAAGAAAAGAACTTACTATCGGTAAGCAAAATAATGAAACCCAGCAGTAAAGAATAACCAAACCATACGAGTTGCTTCATATAGCTCTTGTTCATCATAATGAAGGCAGTATCTGTAGTGCGGTGCTCTACCGAATAAACAGTAGTAATGCCAATAAATACCAGCATTATATAGATCATCAGGATGATACCGTCTATTCTGTAAAACAATGCCTTTCGTAATGAGCTCATGCGCTATATATAAAATATTATTTTTTCGTTTGTTTTCTTACCAGTTTCAGATTAGCCTCGATCCATCTCACATAATTGGTTGAATCGGTAGCGGTTTTAATACTATCGGCAAGGTATCGTTTTTCTATTTTTGCCTGGTAAATTGCTGCATCATGGAGCCGCTTTACCGAATCAATGGTATAAACATACTTATTTATAAGATGCGCCTTCATCATTTTATCTTCAATGTCTTTACGCTTATAGGTAACACTATCCTTTAGGTACTTCTCCATTATCAGGCTGGCGATAGGTGCCGCCCAGGTAGCGCCAAAACCTGCATTTTCGAGCGCCACGGCAATGGCGATCTTTGGATTTTCGCGGGGAGCAAAGGCCACAAACATAGAGTGGTTCTGCATTTTGATCACTTCCCCGTTCACGGTGGCTTTGTTTTCGGCAGTACCTGTTTTAGCGCAAATTGAAACACCGTCTATCTTGGCGCCAATAGCGGTACCACTCTCCACAACATCCTGCATGGCTTGCTGCACGGCATCGAATGTAGAGTCGGGAATATTGAGCACCACATGCTTTTCATGGTATTTGCGCAATAAGGTATCGTTTTGATTTTTACCTATGGCTCGCACAAAGTGAGGGGTATAATAAAATCCTTTATTGGCAATTATACACATCCCATTGGCCATCTGCAGCGGCGTAAGCAATAGTTCACCCTGCCCCATTCCCACAAATATCACGGTGCACGAATTCCATACATTGCGATAGAGCTTGTTGTAGTAATTACTGTCGGGCACATTACCCCCTCGCTCATAGGGAATATCGATACCTGTTAATTTACCGTAACTGAAACTATTGTAATAATTATGCCACACCTGCAAACCCTCCTTTACACTATTGAAGCTCTTATAATCGATAGTCATACGGAACACATGACAAAAATAAGAGTTGCAGGAATGCGCCAGCGCCAGTCTGAAATTGGCCGCATGGCCGGCATCTTTATGCTCGCAGGCAATGGAACGGCGACAAGCGCCATAACTACCCCGGCAGCCATACCCGAATGAGGGTGTAATCGCACCAACATTGAGTGCCACCAGGCCTGTAAATGGCTTGATAGTGGAACCAGGAGGATACATGGCCTGTATTGCCCGGTTGAACATAGGCCGTGTGGGATCCCTGAAAAGCATGGCATAATTCTTAGCCCTGTCATGACCTCGCAACAGGTTGGGGTCGTAGGTAGGGCTGCTCACCATGGCGAGAATACCACCGGTTTGCGGATCAATGGCCACCACACTGCCTATCTTATTAGCCATTAATTTTTCGGCATAGGTCTGTAGCTCGGCATCAAGGTATAGTTCAAGTGATTTGCCGGAAATTTCCTGGCTATCCAGTATTCCACCCTTATAGGGGTCGCGTGGACGATTGAATTTGTCGCGCTCCAGGTAGTGTACCCCTCTCTGTCCACGCAGCACTTCTTCATATTGCAGCTCCAGACCGCTGAGGCCGGCATAATCGCCCTGACGGTAAGATGAGTATCGGGGCTTCTTGAGCATTTCGGGAGAAACCTCACCTATATAACCCAATAAGATACCCGCACTGGCCCTCTGGTATTCCCTTATGTTACGCTCCACCGGTTCGAAACCGGTAAACATATAGGAGTTCTCACTAAACCTGGCATATTGCTCCTGGCTAAGCTGCTCCATGAATGGGCTTTGCCGCACATCTATATTGCGCTCATAAACCTTCTTCATGGTACTGAGAAAGGTAGCCTTATCAATATCCAGCGCTGTGCAAAACTGCATGGTATCGAAAGGCTTAGGAATGTTGCGGGGTGTAACCATCAGATCGTATATGACAGTATTCTCAAGCATAACAATACCCTTCCGGTCTTGTATTACACCACGGGGCGGATAAACCACTTTTTTATAAATAGCATATTCATTGGCCAGAATTTTATATTTGGCCTCAAAATTCTGAAGAAAAAAAAGGCGCACCAATATTACAGACGCAATGCCTATAAATATAAAACTAATGATGAATTGACGGGAATTTGCCACCGGAGGCATACCAGAAATTTATTGTAAAATGATTGTAGCAAAGCTATCATAAAATGAGGATTTGAATGCAGAGAAAACAGACAATAAAGGCAGGAATGAAGAATTATTTATACAGTAATAGTGCGTAAATAGGCCGAAAAAATGTTTGTTAATCTAAAGCTACATCCTTAACTTTGCAGCCCGCTACGCGAGTTAGTCCTGTGGTGTAACGGTAGCACAACAGTTTTTGGTACTGTTTGTCCTGGTTCGAATCCAGTCGGGACTACTGATTAAAAT
>CAIUZK010000032.1 GCA_903903635.1 uncultured Bacteroidota bacterium | reverse complement strand
CAACCTATCAACCTATCAACCTATCAACCTATCAACCTATCAACCTATCAACCTATCAACCTATCAACCTATCAACCTATCAACCTATCAACCTATCAACCTATCAACTTATCAACTTATCAACTTATCAACCTATCAACCTATCTCACAACAGTAAACTTATTATAGTACCTGTTAACTCCGCTTTGCAACACGCATACATACATGCCTGATGGCAGCATGGAAACAGATAGTCTGGCGTGATTATCTTCAGTAGCAACTGTAGTTGAGTATAACGATTGCCCGGCCAGATTTATAATGCTGATCTGCAATTGAGGCTGTTGCACTCCGCTCCAGGATACGGTCAGATTTTCGCTTGCCGGATTAGGATAGACAAGTATGCTACCTGTTTCATTCATGGTTGTTACTCCTACATGACTGATAACCGGCGGAACATATTGCTTCAACCTGTAATGATCCAGCCCACCCTTGCTATCGCCTACAAACATATGGAAGCCGCCATCTCCGGCCACATCGCCAACAGCCACTGCACTGCGTTTATAGCCATAATATCCATAGAAAGTGCTGGGATGATTGTAGAGCGAATAGTCTGTATCAATATAAGAATAACTGGAGCTAAGTAAAGTATATCTTGCCGTTGTATCGCCGGTTTGAAAACCTGTATACTGATATACATTTCCCGAATTGCTCCCCACCAGGAGATATTCAATTCCGGTGCTGTCCAGTTTACCAATAAAAGGCACACTCCAGGTTCCGGAATTATTCACCGAGTCGGCCTTCACATGACCAAGTTCTTTATTGATTAACCTGAGCTTGATGGATCCGGGCACTGTGCTTACATTCTGGTAATATTGCAATGTGCCAAATGTACTTCCGATAATCAGATCTTTTTTGCCGTCCTGGTCAATATCGTAGATAAACGGAGCTGAACGGCCGGCCACATCAATCGTATCACCATTTTCATCAGTAAGTACTAATTCTGTCATACCGAAAACAGGCGGTAAGGTATCACTGGCTGCAGTATTCTTCAGGTAAGACAAAGTACCATCTACATGCCCTATAATCATATCGGAGATTCCATCCCCATCTATATCACCAAATGCAGGCGCAATACCTTTAAAGAGATAAGATCCCAATCCATTAAAATCAGTTGTTTGCAAAGTAAAGGATGCATTACCTGCCACACTTGTATTCCTGTAATAAGATACCCTGGCCCTCATGGTACCATCACTAGCCCTGAAATAGCCATCTGATCCCACAAAAAGATCGGGCTTACCGTCTTTATCGAAATCAAACAATACCGGATAGGAACCAGTACCAATATCTATGGTCTTGTCGCACAGAAATGAATCTGATTGAAACCTCCAGTCCGGATGACCGGGAGTGGAATAATTCTTATAAAACCAGATATTATTATAGTTCTTCGAAGTATTATTGCCCCCGCATGGCGCCACCACCAGATCTTTTTTTCCATCCTGGTCGATATCTATATTATATGCTGCCGGAAACTTCGTCACCTCAATCTGTGTACCGCCTGGATTTGACTGCCATAGTGTATCCTGGCTTACCATAGAGTCGGCGCCGGTAGGATTATACTCTATTCTTCCGTTCTTTAAAAAAGTCATTTCATTATAATAGCCATTACCGTCCAGATAGTCATAATCTCCATCCATGTCCCAGTCGAACAGGCAAGGTGTATTTCCCGGATGGGTTACCTTAGCCCCTGATTTGGGCAATCGTAATCCTGAATTATCGCACGAATACTGTAGTGTGTGTGTCCTTTCTACGCCTTGCAGTACCCTGCCCCAGCAACGGTCGGCCAGATCTATGTAAATACTGTCGCAGGGCATACCTTTCTCCACCCGCATATTCCTGTACAAATTCATTGTACCACCGCTTATATCGTAGGTTACGATGTCAAGGTCGCCATCCCCGTCCACATCTACCACCGATGGTATGTCTCCCGGATTATTAAACGTATTGGTTATACCGGGCCAGGTAAGGTCATTGTCGTAAAACAATTCTTTGTAGAACTTAAATGAAAGTTGATTATAGGTATTATAGTACCCTTTATAAACCTGTATGGACATCGGACTCTGGCAAAACAGATCGGCTATACCATCACAGTTATAATCTGCAAGAATACAGAAGTCAAGTACCGGCGGAAAATTCACCTCATATTCCGGCGCATACCGGTAGTCAGGTGATCCCTCCGTACCCATATTTAAAAACGTACGCAGGCTGTTCCAGGGTTCATAAACTACCAAATCCAGAAGGCCGTCATGGTTAAGGTCGGCCATGGCAAATTGGGGCGTATTAAACCCGCCAGAGAAAGCCAACGTCTGCTCCTTACCATAAGCATAAACTTTTACTGTTGTATCATGTATATAAAACTTGCTCTGACCTGAAACAAGCGCCGGAATCCCCAACACGCACAACAAAGAGAAAAACCTAAATAGGAAACGCATAGTGTAGCTATTTGAATTAAAATTACAGATAAACAGGCATATAATAACAAAAATTTATTTTATTAACCAGTGGCTAAAATAATGGGCTCTACTCTATTCCTTGCTATTGATTACCCGATACAGCTCCATATTCCGTAAAGAATTATTTCTTTGAGTACTTTGTCAAAGGCGAGTCCGGCTCATGAAGGAAATGTTTGTATACTATGCTGTCGGCAAGACCAGGAAGCAACTTATTCAGCCATACTGCCAGCTTTCCCTGGCTGGTCATAACAATGGTCCGTTTCCTGTTTTCAATGCCATCCATTATTCTGCGGGCGCATTCTTCGGCGCTCATCAGCTTGCTCTCATCCAGCGGTGTCTCGGCCTGCGCGCTGCCGTCACTGCTGCGGGCCACATTCCTTATGTTCGAAGCCGTAAAGCCCGGCGAAACCCACATTACATGGGTTCCGGTATACAGCAGTTCTGTACGTAATGCTTCCAGAAATCCCTGCAACGCAAACTTGGATGCCGAATAACCCGTGCGCCCCGGCAGCCCCCTGTAACCCGCTATTGACGACACCCCGACAATGACACCCTTCCTCGCCATAACCGATGGCAAAGCGTACTTGGTACAATACACAGCCCCCCAGAAATTCACATCCATCAGTTCTTTGATTACTGCCAGGTCGGCATCTTCAAACAAAGCCCGCATGCTTATTCCGGCATTGTTGATCAGCACATCTATTCCACCCCATTTAGTGGTCACTTCATCCATAAAATCTTTACAATCAGCCTCCCGGCTTACATCGGCCCTCAGGCACATCAGTTTATCATTTGCGGGGAATAAGGCAACAAGCTTTTCATGGCTCCTTGCGCATACTGCCACTTTTGCGCCCCGTGCCAATGCCAGTTCCACCAGCGCCTTACCTATGCCCGATGATCCACCGGTAATTACAACTACTTTATCTTTTAAAGATGCCATACACCCCAAAAATAATAGAAAGTATTGAAGAGTATTGCCAGACGCCCCCTGTTATACCCTATTTATTTTAAACCCTACAGGTTGCAAATAATTTTATTCTCAAAATAGCGGCTATACCTTCATACTTTGCACAAACAGGCCCACTACCATAAAACAAACCCCACTTTTCACATCCTTCCTTATCTTTATGCAGCATAATGGAAAATAGCCTTACCAGGTCGCGCATAGAAATAGGTTTGCTGTTCGTGTTGTATCTGTTTATACTCCCCAGGGTATATATGGACTACGATATGGGATTCTGGCGCCAGTGGGCGCTCTATATCCACGAGCACGGCCTCAGCCACACCTACGACAGCGGCTCTCCTATCAACTACTTCCCGGTCTATGCCTACTGTCTCTGGTTCTTCGATCTGCTGCAGGGCAGCGCAGCCAATATCAGCCGCAATATCAATTCCATCAAGGTTATATTTGTCTGCTTCGATTTTTTGCCGTTGGTGGTATTGTGTTGTTTCCGGCAGAAGATACTGTCCTTCCGTATACCCTATCTCTTCCTGCTGCTCAATATTGCCTATGTGTTCAATAGCATGGTTTGGGGGCAGATAGATGCCATATATACCAACCTTGCTTTTCTGGCCATCATCGCAGGTATTCGCTACCCCATTGGCTCATTAATGCTCTATGTGCTGGCACTCTACACCAAGCCCCAGGCAATAGTGTTCCTGCCGGTATTGTTCCTGGTATTGGCCTACAGCATCCGCAATATCAAAACCCTTCTGATGGTAATAGGTTGTGCCGGAGCTTTCAAACTGCTTATCCTGCTGCCCTTTATGCACGATGGCCGCATCGGCACGATACTGCAACTGGCCTATGGCTCGGTGGGCCTGTATCATAATCTGTCTATCTCCGCCTTCAATATCTGGTATCTCATCGCCAGTGGCAATCCCTACTTTATCAACGACACAACCACATACTTCATCATTTCCTACCACACCACCGGCCTGTTATTGTTTGCCGCAGCCGCCCTTCTGGTATTTGTTCCTCTTGCGTTAAGGATCTGGAAACTCCAGCAATCCAACCTCCCCTTCAGCGACTCAGCCTACCGGCTCCTTTTCCTGGGCACCGGGATGCTCTGCCTGTTCTTCTTCTATTTCAATACCCAGATGCACGAGCGCTACGCCCACCCCATCATCATATTCTTCTTCTTTTATGCCGTGGCCAGCAAAAACTACAAGCTGTTCATCCTGGCATCCATACCCTACTTCCTCAGCCTCGACAAAGCCTTCTCCTTCCCCGATGGCTACCTGCCCATAGTGCACTACAAATTCATCTACGCCTCCAAAGTAATAGCCCTATGGTATACTGCCGTAGTGGTATATGGCAGCTACTTATATTGGTATGAGCTTCGGGAGCACCGGAGAAAAGGTGCGCATTTAATTTAGTAGCTACATTTTTACCATTATATGCTCCTGATTGATGAATTGCACAAAAATCGGATCACTACTATGCCTTAAAACAATATATTATTCAATAATAATACTACCTACACGCAATGAATTATTATTATTTTATACAGAGCAAGACTCACGCTATACCCTCCCCCACAAAAAAAGCCCCGGATACCGAAGCCTAATTGTGCAACAATGCAAAAAGCATTAAACTTAATCCCTTCTGTTACCAAAAAGACTAAGCAACATAAGAAACAGATTAATAAAATCGAGGTAAAGGTTCAATGCACCCATAACAGCAAGTTTCTGAGTATCGTTTGCCGATGTGCCTTCATACTCCAGTCCTGCACCTATGCGCTTTAGTTTCTGTACATCTACAGCAGTAAGGCCGGTAAACACAGCTACACCCACAATGCTGATAAGGTAATGTAATGCCGGACTTTGTAAGAACCAGTTTATTACCATGGCTATTAAAATACCTATCAGGCCCATAGTCAATATTCGTCCGAAAGAGGTAAGGTCCTGATTGGTTACATAACCCATCACGGCCATTACCCCAAACATACCTGAAGCGGCGCCAAAACAACCAATGACAGAGGATGAAGTATAAACCATAAGCAATACACTCATACTCATACCAAATGTTGCGGCATATAATATAAAAAACAAAGTAAGCATTGGGGCCGAAAGCCGGGCAAAGGCAAAAGACATGACCATAACAAAAATGATTGGCACAAAACTCACCAGCATACCCAGGCCGGTCATATGCATCCCTTTCAGTGTTTCCACAAAGAGGAGTGAATGCATTTGCGGATTAATAGTGAAAAGTACAGCCATCAATGTAGAGATACCCAGGGCCACAAACATCCAGGCAAATACATTGGCCATAAATTTTTTAGCAATAGTCCCCGCGCCAACCGATGGCTGGCTGTCGATAATAGTGTAGTTAGAAAATTTCTGCTTGAAGTTATTCATATTGTTTATAAAAATGGTTAAGTAAAGTTACACCTAAATTCTAAATTTAAAATTGAGATACTTATCCGATCAATGGATTTAACAAATTTGATACAGCGCTTTTAAAATTCCTTTTTGGAAAAATCATTACCCATCAATAAGCGAGATCTACGGTGAATTTTACCCGCTCTCTTTTCTGTGTAAAGACATGCCAGTTGCCATCATAAGATATAAACGCCGGCATTAGTTTCCCGTTTACCTGGCAGGTGCGCACCTTCATCGTTACATCAAAATCATATACAATCGTATGATAAGACAAAGAATAATTTCTGGCCACTATGCGGTAGTCCGTTATCCGAAACCAGGTTGTCAGTTCGTTATAAAGCACCCTGCGCTCGTAGCCCGCTTTGGGTGTTATCTGCAACATATAACATTGTACACCATTAAAGTCTTCTCTGCGAATTTTGAAGTCATATTTTTCAGCTTCCCCTTCATCAAAAATAGAAGCCCTGTCACCCATCAATGGCACACCACTCACTTTTGCACCCGGATTAAAAATGAGTTGCTTCAGTTCATATTCGCTCTTATTCAATTGGCCTGTACCGTGTATATCCAGCGATCCTGATACAATATCATTTTCATTGCATTTAGGCTCCAATGTAAAAAACAGATGGGCAAAAAGTTTAGAGGTATAATAATTATAGTCCCCGTTACGCTTGTAATAGCGCCCTGTCACATTATCCTCTAAAACTTTCATCGATCTGCAACGGTTATGTATTTCCTGCTGTGTAACTCTGTGCATCGATGCCTCAATAGCTCCATCCTTTCCCAACACCTTAATATCGTCTATGGCTTTGTAGGGAACCAGGTGCAGACTTTTAAACGACTTATAAAAGGTAGTATCAGTTCTCACCCTTTTAATAAAGGCCTGAACATCAAATCCCGATCTGATAACAAATGAATCCAACTCTATCATCCGTCCTGATAACCCTGACGTATCTGTTGCCTGGGCATATAACCTTACAGGAATAAGAGCAATGATTAATACCCACATTGAAAAACAATACCTCACCACACTCAAGTAAATTTATCTGCAAATCTATTCTCAAACGAATAAACCTGCAGATAAAATAAAAATAGAATGCTACCCAATTTAAGTTATGCCCTGATCCTGAGCAAAGCCTCGGCAATAATAAGATCTACCTTATGGGTTACTTTAATGTTTTCCTGCATGCCATCTATCAGGTGAATACTGGAGCCATTAGCCTCTACCACCGAAGCTTCATCGGTAAATGAGGACTGGTATTCTTGTTTGAAAGCCGGTAAAATAACTTCTGTTCTGAATGTTTGGGGAGTTTGTATTATCCTGAGCAGATCGCGATTCAATGGTTTGGAACCGTCTTCTTCCACTATCCGCATACTTTCATTAACGGCTATCGATGGTATGGCGCTACCTTTATCGAGCGCCTGCCGGTAACAACGCAATATGAGTTCCTCAGTAATAAGTGGCCTGGCTCCATCATGTACAAATACTACACCATCATTCCCTACATGCTTTAATCCGTTCAACACACTATGATACCTGGTATTTCCGCCAGCTACTGTTATTACATTGATATTGCCAACATACGACCGGAGCACTGTCTGAGCGCTGCCCAGTTGATCTTCAGGTAATACAAGTATAAGGGTTATTTCAGGGAAAACCGATGCAAACGACTGAATTGCATGGCACATAAGCGGAATACCTAGCAATGGTAGAAACTGTTTCGGAACTTCATTTCCCATACGCATCCCCTTACCTCCTGCGACAATAACGGCATATTTATTTATCATAAATCGTATATATATTCTGAGATTGAATTTTTATCCAAATAAACCAAATTATAATGTTATTGCAAAACAAAAACATTAGCATTTTGTAAAGGAATTCGCACCAATTTATTCCTTTCCAATGAATTCAAACGATGAAAATCAGGTCCGTAAAAAACAATCAACGCTAAAAAGAGGTGTAAAATTACTTCATTTCAATACACAAAGCCAACAAATTGAAAAATTTAACATCTGCTTGGCGGCAGTAAGAATGGATACATATTTCCTCAAAAATGCGCCCAATTCTTTAGCTGATGAATGTTCTATCACTTCAGCATATACTCTACCTACACCACCATCTGTTATCTCTAATACTAATACAACAAGTTTTTTATCGACTTTGCTTCTACCTCTTTTTTGTTCTTCGGGGCCTCCAATGTAACACTCATCTACGTGTACCGTTCCTGTTAAAGGGTATTGCAGGCTACTTGCCATTGCTTGCTGTAGTTTCCATTTAAACTCCCAACAAGTCTTTTGGCGCAGGCCAAATTCATTGCTTAACTCTAAACTGGACATCCCTTTCTTCTTCGTACTTATTTTAAACGCAATGTGAAATGCTTTTAAAATTGAAAACTTAACCTTGTCAAACATAGTACCCGATGTTGGACTTTCCTCATACCTACATTTGGTGCATCGTCTAGTGAACGGCTTTTTTCCAATGCAATATTTATCACTATTGCATCTCTTACAGCTAAATCCATTCTCCCATTTAACGCTGGATAAATATTCCAGGCAATCGTCGTCTGTTTTAAACCGTTGGTGGAACATAATTGAATTCACACCTGCAAAGGTAATTCGCCTCTCCATAAGGCAAAACTACATTATTGCGACCTAAACGCCTATACCTATAACGCTAATCATCCTCAAATCTAAAAAAAACCTGTGGGTACACAGTAGCTTTAGGGAAGGGGTACATATTTTTTTCAACTGGAGGGGCTGAAACACTTAATATTAATTTTTATTTGTTAATTATTAGCAATAGCTTTGACAACAGCCAGTTAACGCGTAGGTTTGTAAAAAGATCATAAACTATGAAATTGGTCACACGAAAATCAGAATGCAGGATGAATAATGAGCGGCTTCCGGATATAGCTGTTCAGGCAAATTGCAGTCAAAACAGCCTGCTCAGGAATTGTATTATTATCAAAAAGGTGAAGTATGTCAGCAAAGACAAAGAGATATTAGAATTCTCTGGGGTAACAAATACCGATAATAGCACTCTGCTTCTTATCAATCACCAATTGCTCAGGTAAAATACCTTTCTGCTCCATTCTTTTCTGCCATAAATAAGGCACGAAAATTATCTCATATAAAGGTTGTTCTTATCAAAAATGCATTTGGCAGTAGCAACCGGCTTCATAAATCCCTCTATCTCACCACCCGATGTTTTATGCTCTCCTCCGGGCCGGAAACATGGATTATCCGAGCCGCAATCTTTTATAGTTGGCCAGGTGATACCGGCAGGCAGATAGGTGGTTGCAGGAATATCTACCCTCACCAACCCAACATTTCCCCATGCCCCCTTTTCAGTCGAATCGCAAATAATACCAAGCGCCAGTTCTATATGTTTTATATTACAGGCATGATCCTTACATTCCTTTTTTATAAGGTTATCCATTTCCCTCTTCGTAATCACAAACTGCCCCGGATTCATTTTATGCCCTGCCCCATCAGTACATGAAGTACGGCCTATCATCCCGCCCGGCTTGTCGCAATAAAGGTTAAACTTATCAACCGGCACAAAACAGGATGCGCCATATGCTAATATCATCTGCTGCCCCCGAACAGATATCACCAGTAAAAAGGCACCGGCAATTAATAGTAAACGTTTATTCATGTTTAAGTTATACTTTTAACGGGATAAAATGGTGCATTTTTGATATGTAAAAAAAGATACGCATCTTTATAAAACCTTTATAAGATGCGTATCATCAATCTCAGTACTAGTGAGACTGACAGGCTAAATTACGAAAGGTATTATTATCCTGATCCTTTAAT
>CAIUZK010000031.1 GCA_903903635.1 uncultured Bacteroidota bacterium | reverse complement strand
GTGTTATCGCATACTAAATTAAAATTTCGGCTCCTAAATCATTAGGATGACCGCACATACTGCACTATGCTTTACTTACATAATTACTTTTACAACGAAGTAGAAAGGAAAAAGAACGAGTAAGATGGTGTACTTTATTTAATCATCGTCACCATTTCAATAAATCAGAAGAATCATTCTGAATAGGCAATAGCCCAATATAATCCTGATTAAAATAATCCGGCATCTGCGAATTGATATTAAATAAAAATCACTTTCATTTTAATAGCTAAAAACCGCTTAAATTGCATATCACAATTTATGCAAACGATACATTTTAAGGATCTTGGCCGAATGGCGTATGATGCAGCATGGGAATATCAGGAACAGATCATGCAAGCCAACCTTTCAATAAAAGCAAAGCGATATAATTCTACCGGCATCACAATTAAGGTGGACGAGGAAGAAACTCAGCATCATCTTTTATTTTGCGAACATCCTCATGTGTATACATTGGGCAAAAGCGGACATATAGAAAACCTGTTGGTAAACGACAGCCGCATGAAGGAACTAGATGTTACTTTTTTCAAAACTAACAGAGGTGGGGATATTACTTATCATGGTCCGGGACAGATAGTCGGCTATCCTATTCTTGATCTTGAAAAATTTGTTACTGACCTTGGCAAATATATGCGCAACCTGGAAGAAGTTATGATCAGGATGCTGGCCCATTATGGTATCGGGGCCGGCAGATTACAAGGCGCTACAGGAGTTTGGCTTGATGCAGAGATAAAAGGCCGTGCAAGGAAAATATGTGCTATGGGCGTGCGTTGCAGCCGCTGGGTTACCATGCATGGATTTGCGCTCAATGTAAATACCGACCTGAAGTATTTTGATTATATCGTGCCATGCGGGATCACAGACAAAAGCGTAACATCCATGCAAAAAGAACTGGGACATGTTGTTGATATTGAGGAGGTAAAATTTTTACTTATTAAAGAGTTTGGTACGATATTTGGTGCAGTTATTGAAACAGGGTTATTTTCAGCAAATGCTGTTTAATATCCGGGTTAATGTTAAGTTTAGAATAAATTCAGTTTCCTGAATTTGGTTATCCGGATTTAACTTACGAATTTTGAATAATATATATTTTGACTAAAAGAAGTATTACATACTACTGGGGCGATCATAGCTTGCTTATTACATTGGGCAACCGAACCAATACGCGCATACTTGCTCTTTATATAGCCGAATTCCTCTTCACTTCAGGAATGGCTACAATACTATTGCTCAAAATATTACCCTTCAAACATAACCTTATTGATTGGGCTGCCGGAGTGGGTGCAATCACTTTATACTTGCTGGCATCCATCCGGTTTCTATCCAGGATATTCTTTAGCGAACGGTTACTCATTGACCAGTATTCACTTACTATAATACGTAAATGGGCGCTGTCAAAACAGGTGCGCCGTTACAACTGGCGCGAAATCGGCGCACTGCACTATGAGGGGAAACAAATGAAAACCGATCATCCGCTTAAAGGTATGTGCTACGATTATTTCGGATTTGAAACACAGGAGCACCTTATTCAAAGTCTGCATAATGAAGGCAATCTCTATTTCGATACACACGAAGGCCGCATCTATTTTGCTGCCGGAGTGTATTCATGGAATGCCGATGAAATGGTTCAGATCATGAAGCTCTATATCGGCAATGCTTTACAGCTCGGTCCTGAATGGAAAGAAATGCTGATGGAGGAAGAAAATCCCTGAGCAATTAAAGGCATCAACCTACCTATTATCAATATCAGCTAATACTTTTTTATGGATTAAGATTCAGGTCGCCTTCTTCCAACACCACCCCATTTTTTTTCAAAATAAATTTCACTGTTTCTTTCTGCTGGAAATTCCTGGTATCAAATATCAGCTTGGCTGAGTTAATATGAGGTACCTCTGTGATAAACCTATTACCGGCATCAAAGAACCTGATAGAATAATTTTCAGTAACAACATCTGGCGGTAAAGAAAGAAGCAAATTACCGGTTTGTGCATTACAAACAAGAAACCTGCTTTTGAAAGGCAACTGTTCCGGGTTTATGGAATCATTTACTTTTTGCTGTATGTTACTTTTCAGCAAAGATGCCTTGGGTGTATCTCCCGGTTTTATTGCAGGCATCGGGGAAGCTGTTGTTAAAACCGGATGATTCAGCGATTCAAGGGCACTTTTTTCAACGGTAGTACAAAAATGGTTACTTCGCCACGTAAGACCTGTCTTGAATAATATCGCTACCTTATAACAGTTTTTCCCCGGAAGAGGATGATTATCAATAAAGGATTGCGCTCCTTTAGCTGTATGCAATACACTACCTAATTCAACAAAATCATGCATGTTATCTACCGACCGGAGCACGGTCACTTTCTTCACATTGCTGTACTGGCAAATCCAACTCAGCATAATAGACCCATTTTCAGACTGGCCAGTAATATCTGGCAGAGCGGGCTGAGCTATAGCCGAAACACAACAGTATAGCAACGTAATGAGGAATAAAGAGGTATGCTTAAGTACCATAAATCAAACGTAATGTAAATTCCCCAATCGAAACAAGGAAATTATCCCCATATTCCCATAAGGGAATAATCATGGGTAGCGATTATGCAAATGATTTACCGCTCAATCAACAATTTGTTTATCTTAGCCTTTCAAGATCAATTTTCAACATGGGTTTATTTACAAAAAAACCAATAGACAAACTAATGCTCGATTCCTCAGATGGGGAAAAGGGTATGAAGCGCAGTCTTGGGGCGGGCAACTTAATTGCATTAGGTATAGGAGCCATTATAGGAGCCGGCCTTTTTGTGCGCACTGCCGCCGCAGCCGCTAATAATGCCGGTCCTTCTGTAGCAATAGCTTTTATTGTTGCTGGTATTGGTTGTGCTTTCGCCGGATTATGTTATGCTGAGTTTGCATCGATGATTCCAATTGCAGGCAGTGCCTATACCTACTCCTACGCTACAATGGGTGAGCTTGTTGCCTGGATCATTGGTTGGGACCTGGTACTTGAATATGCAGTGGGGGCCGCAACAGTTGGAATTGCATGGAGTGAATACCTTAATAAATTATTGAACATTTTCAACGTCCATATACCCTATCAATGGTGTCACTCCCCCTTCGAAGTCTGTGATGATAAACTAGGACTTTTCGCCAATCAGGTGGGAGTGCATGGCATAATGAATATACCTGCCCTTTTTATCATTTTTATGTTGACACTACTTCTGATAAGAGGCACAAAAGAATCAGCTTTTGTTAATGGAATAATCGTCATTTCAAAGGTTGCTATCGTAATTATTTTCATCGTGCTTGGCTGGGGTTATATGAATCCTGCCAACCATACTCCTTTTATTCCACCTGCAAGTACTTATGTCGATAGTCAAGGTGTAGGTCATAATTTCGGTGGAATCTGGGGCATTTTGGGGGCTGCAGGAGTAGTATTTTTTGCCTTTATTGGTTTTGATGCAGTCTCTACGGCAGCTCAGGAAGCCAAAAACCCTAAGAAGGATATGCCTATTGGCATTCTTGGTTCATTGGTAATATGTACAGTACTCTACATCTTGTTTGCCTACGTTCTTACTGGCGTTGGTAGTGTAACTGATTTCCGTACTGCAGGCAAAGAGGGATCAGTTGTTTTTGCTATTCAAAAATATATGTCTGGATACAATTGGCTGGCCAATCTGGTAACTGTAGCAATTCTTTTTGGTTTTTCATCAGTTATTCTTGTTATGCTTATGGGACAGTCGAGGGTATTTTATTCCATGAGTCGTGACGGTCTGGTACCAAAAATGTTCTCTGATCTCCATCCAAAATACAGCACGCCTTATAAATCAAATTGGATTTTCCTTGTTTTGGTTGGAGGTTTTGCAGCATTTGTACCCGGTGACATTGTTGGCGATATGACCAGCATTGGAACGCTGTTTGCTTTTATCCTTGTATGTGCAGGAGTCTGGATTTTAAGGAAAACTAATCCAGATATCAAAAGGGAATTTAAGGTTCCAATGGTGCCATTAATCCCCATTCTGGGTATTGTAGTTTGCGGAGCTATGATAGCCGGTCTTGGCTGGACTAATTGGCTTCGTTTAGGAGGATGGCTTATTATCGGTTTAGTAATCTATTTTGCTTACAGTAAAAAGCATAGTAAACTGAAGTAACAACAATATAATTGCAATATTTATTACAAGCAAAACAGGAGCCCCCAACAAGCTCCTGTTTTGCTTTTTTATGCTATGAACAGTTATACGCTCATTAACATTTATTCTCACCGTTTAAACTTTATTTAATGTATGTCGTCTTAGTACTACAAAACTTTTAAGACTATGCTATACACTTCACGATTAAAAACCAGAGTATTTGTACTTGGTGCATTTATGTTGTTGTTTGCAGCCTGTAAGCCCAAGCCGGTTGAAACCACAGTATTGACAAGCAATGATGATAATGGCGGCTATGCCTCGGATGCTGCCAAACTGGACCGGAACAGCAATGAGGCTATGTCTGTAGCAGATGATGCAGCAATTACAGGAGGCGCCAACCTGCGCATTACCTCAACCTATCCTGTTATTACTAACGATACTTCTGCCACACCTCATGTGCTCACAATAGATTTCGGGCCGACACCGCATACCTGCCTTGACGGCAGAACAAGGCAGGGAGAAATTATTTGTACCTATACCGGACATTATAAGGATAGTGCAAGTACACATACCCTTACTTATAGCAATTATTATATCGATGGCTTAAAAATGACCGGCTCCAAAACAGTTACCAATATGGGAACAAATATTTATGGACAGGTTTGGTATAACGTTGTCGTAAATGATTCATTATACCTTACAACCGATAGCGTAGTGAGTTGGACAGGGAACCGCACCCGCACCTGGCTTTCAGGCTACAGTACCGCTTCAAGGATTGATGATGAATACCTGATAGGTGGAACCACAGTTCTTAAACGTGCAAACGGTCATATTTTCACCTATGCCATTTCCACTTCCTCCCCTTTAAAGGTCAAGCTAAGCTGTCCCTTTATAGAATCCGGTGTTGTAACCATTTCCAGTTCCTCATTTACAAGTGGCGACAGAACGCTGGATTATGGCTATGGTGGTGGTGGCTGCGATGCTCTCGCTCTGTTGACCATTGGCTCACATACCTATATTATAACTCTGAGGTAAGTATAGCTATTGTACTTTATTAAAGGCGGGCTAAAACCCGCCTTTTCTTTTACCCAATGCATGTTATAAACAACAATGCATTTATAACATTATATTCATTGGCTGCGATAATGAAAAAATGGTTATTTTGCACAATATACTTTTAAATAAAGCAATCAATATGGATACTCCAAATCAAAATGATGCTGCCGGAAATGCAGCACCAAAGCCAGCCGCAAAGAAAGCCGGACCTTCAAAATTGCCTTCAAAAACAATTACCTTTTCCAACCATCCTAAAGCTAAGGGAGGAAAACAAGCCAAAGCATTCGTAGACAAATCTAAAAAAGGAGGAGTCAACCTGATGCGGAAATTATCCGGCATGTAGGTCAGGACTTTGGATTTATTGTTGAAAGGACTACAGTAACTATTCTGGTTATCTTTTAACGTGGTGCGGGTGTTAAATTGGCAATGGCAGTTAATTCATGAATGATTCCTTTACCCGATTTGATAGCTGTGTCAATAATGGAACGGATTGCAGCAAAAGCCTGAGCGCCTTCTTCTGATTTAAATTGCCCCGATATTTTCTGCTTTACTTTTACATTCCATATTGCCTGTTCGCTGGCATTATTGTGCATCGGCACATCCGTATACCGAAGAAAAGCGAGGATGTAGCTATTGATTTTACATAACTGTTTCTGAAGGCTAATTGCCTTATGATGCCCTTGCGGCAATTGAGTTTAATAATCAGCGTGGTGATGCTGAAAACTCCAACCGCTACATGCCCGGTGATTCAACCTGCACCACCTGCCATTCCCTGATATGTGTACCTATACAGTCTTTATGTACCTGATGGCCATGTGCGCAACACTGTTTGAATGGATAAAAACTGTATTAGTAGCCAATAAAGCCAGAGCAATCAAAGTAACCATGCGGGGGAAAGGGGTATTATATTTTGAAGCAATAAAAAATGTATTACATAAGCAATTTAATGCACTTGCTTACTCGGACTTTAACCTGTTTCTGTATTCAGATAAAGTTTGCGACTTTTGGGTATTCCCATCCTCCATCATACAACCTCCTCACCACCCTGCACACTGCCAACGAAAGCCAAAGCTCCGTCTGGTAAGTACTCTTGTTCTTAAGCGTTTTCAGTCGCCAAAGCCCGTCTTCCTCCTGGTTGGAAAGTAGCCATACCAGTGCTCGCTCTATTTGCGGTTCCGTGTTTTTAAATCCCAGTCTCGATAAACTGTCCAGGGCCGATATCAGATCGGTAAACCAGAACGGATAAGTGAATCTCAGCCAGTAATCAGCGCTACCCCTATCGGTATAATTATCTTTTTTAAACAAGGCATTCAGCAGCAATTTTCCTGCATTAATAGCCACCGGTGCTTTACGATATTTTGGATGCGCTGCATAGGCCCTTAATATGATCCCGGTAACCATATGCGAAAACGGCTTTGTTCTGTCCGGTTCTATTGTTTTGGCTGCCATCGAAATTACCGTAAGCGATTCATTTCTTGTCCTCAGGGGTATGGCCCAGCCGCCATCATTTTGTCGCATCTCGCCCAGCCACTTAAATGCCCGCTCTACCCTGGTATCCTCTGTGTAGCCTGCTTTTATAAGCAGTTCAAGTATGGCAGCAGTATAATAGGGCGAATACTGGTTGCCCAGTATACCTCTTATATCGCCCTGCTTAGTCTGAAACCGGAACAAAAAATCGGCTGCGCCGGTTATTACTTCACTCGTATTATCGAATCCATAACTTTCTACCAGATACCCCAGATTCCTGAAAGTCTCAATCTGGTTATAGTTCTCCACCGATCTTACTTCCGGCTTACCTCCGGGATAGGTCCATGAGCCATCGCTGTTTTGCTTACGCACTATTTTCCTTGCTACGGGCAAATCCCAAAGGCTGGTCTTATCCATATCCACCTTATCCTGCAAATCCCGTTTTGCATAAAAAGCAACCGCCTGATTATCCGAAGATACCAGCGGAGTTATGGGATCGTAAGTGAATATTGATTTCCAGTTTGCCATTATAAATACAACAGTAATGAATTCCTGATCAACCACATAAAATTAACCCCGGATTCATTATTTCAAAATGATCCGGGGTTATTTAGCTACTGATTCTGCTCATCCACTATCCATCCCTATTGCTCAAGGCGATGCATGCCCCTCAGCAATCTTCCCCAGCGCATATCAGCAATCGGCCCACCATCACCATAACTCATCCACACAAATGAAGCCCTTCCTACCACATGATCATCGGGCACAAACCCCCAATACCTCGAATCGAGCGAATTATGGCGGTTATCACCCATCATCCAGTAATAGTCCATTTTAAAGGTATAGCTGGTAGCTTCCTGTCCGTTAATAATGAATTTACCATCTTTTTCTACCAGTGTATTGCCTTCATAATTGCCTATGATCCGGCGGTATAGGGCAATATTCTGCTGGTTAAGCGCCACAGTGGTGCCTGCTTTGGGCACTGTTATTGGACCATAGTTATCCCTGTTCCATTTATAGTTCAGGGTATCCTGCGGAAACACCCAATCACCCGGGTATTTGGGGGCCATCCCCGGTAGTTCACTTTCGTATACAGATACCGAGGCAACATTACCGGCATTTTTCATGGCTTCCACCTGGTCATTGGCCAGATTATATACATAGGTACTGCTGTTAACCCGTTGCGCCAGTTCTGCATTATCGGCTAATACAGGTGCCATACCATTGGTTTTTACCACATAATTCAGTTTCGAATGAGGAAAGATTTTGGCTGGTTGTCCGTTCACCATTACGAGGGCATCTTTAATTTCTATTACATCTCCGGGTATGCCTATGCATCTTTTTATCAGGTTTTCCTTTTTATCGGTTGGTCTCGATACTATAGTATACTTAGCGTTTACCGCATCGCGACCATATAGGCGGCATGCCTGGTAATAATCCATTTCCGGCTCTTCAACTATTGCTGTATCTCCCGATGGGCCGTTAAATACCACAATGTCATTGCGCTCCACATTCCCGAAGCCCGGCAGGCGATGGTATCCCCATTTCACCGCCTCTGAGTAGGATTTACCTCCCACTACAGGTAAAGTATTATGTACCAATGGCACTGCCAATGGAGTCATGGGTATTCTGGGCCCATATGCCATCTTGTTGACAAACAAATAATCATGGATCAGCAAAGAACCCTCCATAGACCCTGAAGGAATAGTATAGGCCTCACATGCAAACGACCTGATCAATGTTGCTGCAAACAATGCAAATATGCCTGCATCCAGCCATTCGCGCCATGCGGGTTTTGGGGTTTTTGTTTCATTTTTTGTTCTCCTTAAAAACTTTGGGAATACCATATTGGACTGTTTTTGTGTGTATAAACTAACAGATACAGCTCCATATTATTGCACTAAATTGTGGTTGACAGGGCTATTTAACACTTTTTTGATTTTATAAACGGAGGAGCCGAAATTTATTAAAATCAATTCCACACAACTTTCTTAATTTTATCCCCGTGAAATATCTGATTCATAATAATCTACTATTGGCAATGGCCTTCATGGCCATATTGGCGACCTCTTGTAAGAAAAAGGAGGCGACAGAGAATTTTGATAATGTGCAGGGTAATTACTTCTCCATCAGGCAGTTTGAGCTTGACCAATGGAATACCTGGGTTGGCGAACCATTCATGATTACCAAAACAGTAACCATTAATAAAGTCACCGACAGCAGCCTTACCAATTCCGATACCATTAGCTGGGCTCCCATATTCAAGACTTTCGCAGAAACCGATATCAGCGACCGCAAATTCCTGGGCAAGTATAATTTCAACCAGTTTGATGATAACCAGGATGGTACCCACAATTTCTTCTACCAGGCCAAGGATGAATATGATGACCTGTATACCCGCAAGCTGCTCATTACTATCGATAAATCATCAAACAGGGTAAAAGGTATTTATATCGAAACATTCAAAAAATACTTTGGTGGCGAAAAAACAGAAAAGCTGTATTACCAGCCTATGAAAACCATACAAATTCAAACAGACGATCGTCCGCTGTTGGGAAGCAAGAAATTCATCGTGACAGAGTGGATTTTTCATAGGTAATGAACAATAGGCACTTAACCCTTCATTGTCCCAATTCCTTAAATAAATGACTAAAGAGGAATTCAGTAATATAAGTCAATCTATTCCGCATGAGCCCGGCTGTTATAAATATTATGACAAAAGCCAGGAGATCATTTATGTAGGTAAGGCTAAAAATCTCCGCAAAAGGGTTTCTTCTTATTTCAATAAAAACCTTGATAGCTTTAAAACCCGTAAACTGGTTTCTCTTATCCATGCCATTGATTTCACGGTTACCGGTTCAGAGCATGATGCATTTCTACTGGAAAATTCACTGATCAAGCACTACCAGCCGCGGTTCAATATTGTGCTCAAGGACGACAAATCTTACCCCTTCATCGTTATAAAAAAAGAGCCCTTCCCCCGCATTTTCTTTACCCGCAGGGTGATTCGTGACGGGTCTGAATACATAGGGCCATTTACCGGCCTGATGCGGGTTAAGGAACTGATGGAATTGATCAGGCAGAATATACCACTGCGCACCTGTAGCCTGAATCTAACACCTTATAACATAAGCAAAGGCAAGTTCAAAGTTTGCCTGGAATATCACCTGGGCAACTGCAAGGGCCCTTGCGAAGGACACCAGTCGGAAGAGAACTACAAGACCAATCTGCAGCAGGTGCGTTATGTGCTGAAGGGCAATATAGGTGAGGTGGTCAAAGACCTTAAGTCGGATATGAATGCTTTTGCAGCCGATTTGCAGTTTGAAAAGGCGCAGATCATAAAGAAGAAAATAGAGTCGCTGCAAAGCTACCAGACCAAATCGACGGTGGTAAATCCTAAACTGGAAAATGTAGATGTAGCCTGTATTTTGCTCGATGAAAACCACTACTACGTAAACTACATGATGATTACGAATGGTAGTGTGATACATGCCAATACCCTCCAGATAGCCAAACGCATTGATGATGAAGAAATGGGTGATGTCCTTTCGCTGGCCCTCGACAACCTGATGGAGAAGTACCAGAGCCTGGCAAAGGAGCTAATCGTGCCTATAGAGGTATGTGTATCGGACCCGGGAATGAAAATAACTATACCCAAGGCCGGCGACAAAAAACTATTGCTGGACCTAAGCATAAAAAATGCGGAGATATTCATGCAGGATATGCGCCGCAAGGAAACCCTGCTGCTGGGCGAGGCTACCAAGGAGAATATCATGCTTACGCTTGAGGAGCTTCAGGAGGCATTGCAATTGTCGGATATTCCGGTGCATATAGAGTGTTTCGATAACTCCAATTTTCAGGGGGCCTACCCTGTTTCGGCTATGGTATGTTTTAAAAATGGGTTGCCCAACAAAAAGGAATACCGGCATTACCATGTAAAAACCGTAGAGGGCATCAACGACTTTGCATCTATGAGCGAGGTGGTGTACCGCAGGTATAAAAGGCTGATGGAGGAAAAAGCATCGCTGCCCCAACTCGTGATCATTGATGGTGGCAAGGGACAACTTGGCGCTGCATTGGATAGCATTGAGAAGCTGGGCCTAACCGGCAGAATGACACTGGTGGGCCTGGCCAAAAAAGAAGAATCCATATTTTTCCCCGGCGATAGTGACCCCATACAATTACCCTATGATAGCCCGGCACACCTGCTGGTAAGGCGAATCCGCGATGAGGTCCATCGGTTTGGTATTACCTTTCATCGCCAGATAAGGAGCAAGGGAACCTTCAAGAACGAACTGGAGGAAATAGAGGGCATTGGCGAAAAAATAGCTACCGATTTGCTTAAAGCATTCCGATCGGTAAAGAACATTAAGACATTGACTGAAAGGGAGTTAACAAAAATTATTGGGGCTTCGAAAGCAAGGGTTGTTTGGGCACATTTTAATCAAAAACCAGCAAGTGATGTAAATTAGTGACGATCTACCATCATCATTCAAAATTCGGCAAGCACATTGTTGGCTAATATGTATTGTCCTATTCCTTCCGCATTGATTGGGTATGTTGGTTAAAACTGATTGCATCCTCTTTTGAAAAGACACCTCTGTACTTATCTGAGCGTTTTGTTTTGGTCTCGGGTACATTATCTTTCACTATTCGCAAAACACCCAACTCTTATAATAATTGCAATAATTTCAAAACCTTCTGATCACTGATTTCTATTAGTACTGTTTGCATAAACAATAAATTTAACTGTATGTTACTATGGCCGCCGAGTCCTCCGCCTTCGCAAAGGGCCTATTATGTGAGAAATATCAGCTTGGGGTGTTGATGCCTCAACATGTACAATAACTGCGACCTGTATTCAATTTTATTTTACAACCTTGGAAAAGTGCGAACAACGGATTGAGCAAAAGACCACAAGACGCAATCAATTGTGATTTTTGCTTACGATCACTTTATAGTTTTCGGGCAGACCAACTTTTGCGAGCATCTCTTTAGCTTCATTGTTTTTCTTCACGAAAAACGGATGTTTTTCGTAGTTGCCAACAACTGTTTTTTCTTTAGTACTCTCTGTATGAGTATCTGTATGCTTTTTCATACTCTTAATCTGTTACATTAGTAACGTATTATTTAATCAAATTTACGACAAAAAATTATTATCACAAAACCACACAAATTTTCACAGCCAAATTAACAAAAGTTATCCATCAAAAAAGGCACCCTCATGGCGCCTTGCTAAAAATGCTTCATAATTGACCTTTTTCTCAAATAAGGACCATCGGCCCTGCCTCAAACCTTGTACTTCAAACAATGCGCCTATCAATTCCCAATGTTCAGTAATTTTCATTTGGTATAATCTTGTCCGGGATGGTGTAGTACCCTTTATGTAAATTGCGGCTCCCGGAAAAATATCAGTAAAATACCACGCGATTGCAGCAATGGTTGCCAATACCTTATCGGTATCCTTATTATCGCTGACAGCAAAATCACTAATCTCTCCGGTTTTTTCATCCAGGTCGCCAAAACCCAGATTATAAATATTTTTACCAATAGGTGAAAAGCGAACTACCTTCTTAATTATCCCATTAGGTCCCGCACTCTCAAATTCATAATCCAGCCCACTATTACTGTGATTATAATCGTAATTATCCAGGTTCATTAAACTTCCATGTGTTTATATAAATATATACATTTATTCTGAAGAAAAGAATAAAGTTCATAAAATTCTTGTCAGGTAATCATTGATTTAGCAATTGCATGGCTTGAGTTAGACAAGTGGTATGATTTAGCTGATGTTTTTCAAATGCCTCATGAGAAGGACTTATATTTGATGTTCCTGATGCGCTTCGCTAACTTCAGTAACAACGGGCGGGGGGCTGAGAAGATTGAATAGTTTATTACTGTTATAGAATTTGTAGTATTTATTCCTAAAACACTCCTACGCGTACGTCCATCCGTCGCAGGAAAAAAAAAATGAATTGTTAAATCTGGCACGCTTTTTGGTACTTAACAATTCAAACAGCCATTGTGAAAAAAACAAACATCCCAATCGTACTCCTACTTCTTGCTGCAGGTAGCTTATTTTCCTGCAATAAGAGTTCAACACCAACTATTGTAACCTATCCTTCCATGGATGCCGTTTTCGGTATGCTGAGCTTGCAGCCTAAAACGCTCACTGTAGATGCCACTGCGGGCGGCAGCTACTTTGGCAACAGCGGCACCAGGTATATTTTTTATGGTGGTTCTTTTATGACTGCTTCCGGGGCCACGGTTACCGGCAATGTGGATATACAGGTAACTGAATACTTGCAGAAAGGAGATATGATATTCTCAAAAATGCTACCGATCAGCAATGGAGCGCCTCTGATTTCGGGTGGTGAAATCAATGTTTTGGCCACACAGAACGGGCAGCCTGTTTATTTAAAAACACACAATTTATTCGTTGCTAATTTACCTCAGCCAGGCACACCTGACACAGCCATGAACTTTTTTGCCAGCACACCTAATTTGGATACAACTACGTTTAAAACAAATTGGCTACCGATAGCCAAAGATACCAGTCATTATAATGTGAAAATAGTGGTTGGATCCGGAGACACACTTACGATGTTCTCTGATAGCATGAAGTTATGTAATGCAGACCATTTTATGACCTCATATAGTTATCAAAATTTCACTTTGGCAATAACAATGTCCGGAAGTCCGGCAGTATCCTCAAATGCGATATATGCATATGCGCTTTATGATAATTATAAGGGTGCATGGCCGGTACATTCTGTCGGAAGTGAGAATTCTTTCAGTGTGGACCATGTCCCCTGTATACCAGTCCACTTTGCTGTATTTACGCTAAACAAAGGAGTCTTCTATGGTGGTGTAACCGGTGCGACTCCGGTTACCGGATCGACTTATACTATAGACCTCACCGAACAAGAACCTTTTGCATTTAAAAATCTGATAAACGGATTGTAAATCATTCTGAAATTTATCTCTTCTACGTTAATGTACCACTTCCCCGTTGTTCCTGATTCACAGAGCTGAGAAATTCAGCAACAAAGTGGACATAACCACCTACCCAGCACTACCGCTACTATCAGCATTCGATTTTTACCTCGTCTTACAAGCATGATTGTTCAAGGCATAGCCATACTCAGT
>CAIUZK010000030.1 GCA_903903635.1 uncultured Bacteroidota bacterium | reverse complement strand
GTGTTATCGCATACTAAATTAAAATTTCGGCTCCTAAATCATTAGGATGACCGCACATACTGCACTATGCTTTACTTACATAATTACTTTTACAACGAAGTAGAAAGGAAAAAGAACGAGTAAGATGGTGTACTTTATTTATTCAACGTCACTTAGCTATTTTTTTGTTACATCATTTTTTTTACTCCGATAGGAGCAACCGCTTTGTAACAATAATAAATCAATGTGCGCTATGCTCCGTAGGAGCTAACCTGACTCGCATGTGTATTTATACACCATCAGGCAAATAAAATAGATCACTTTCAGTACTGCTTTTTTGCGGTTAGACAGAGTCTTTTACATCTATAATTAATTCATCGAACTCACTAAAACAACTACTTTCCCCGATCCAGGGTAAAACCAAAAGAAGAACCTACTCCCGGCTTGCTGCGCACATTTACGGTTTGTCCATGCGCCTCTATAATGTGTTTAACTATGGCCAGTCCAAGCCCTGTACCGCCTATAGCTCGCGACCGGCTGCGGTCCGCCCTGTAAAACCTTTCGAATATGCGGGTAAGATGCTCCTCGGCTATACCTGGGCCATCATCACTTATTTCTATGTATACCTTTTTATCGTCCATTTCATAACAGCCTGCTACCACATTGCCGTTATCGTTGCCATACTTCAGCGCATTCTCAATCAGGTTCACCAATACCTGCTTTATTTTCAGTTTATCAGCAGTCACAATTACCGGTCGCTCTGTTCCTTTCTTAAAGGTCATATGCATATTACGCTCCTTGGCCTTCAGCGACAATTCCTCATACACATCCTTAATGAGTTCCTGGATAATAAACGCCTCCTGTATCACCGGTATTTTACCCGATTCCAGTTTCGATATTTCATCAAGATCATCAACAAGCCGCACCAGCCTGTCGATGCTGCGCGATGCGTTGGTAAGAAATTTCCTGTTCACCTCAAAATCTTCCAGAGCCCCGCCCAGCAATGTATCCACATATCCCTGCACCGAGAATATAGGTGTGCGCAGTTCATGTGCCAGGTTCATCAGAAACTCTTTTCTGAATTGCTCATTGGCACGCAGCATATCTATTTCATCCTTTCTTTGTGTAGCCCATTTCTGCACATCTTCACTCACCTCTTCTATCGACTTCTGAGGTAAAATATTTTCATAAAAAAACTCTTCTTTCTTGGTTGCCTTGGTTTGGTAAATAAATTTGTAAATGATCTTTATCTTCCGGTAAATAAACCTTTGCAGTGTATAATAATACAACCAGTAAATAACTACAAAAGTTACACCGAAAACGATGAGCGGAAAATACCAGATCTGGTGCAGGAGCAGACTAAGCAATGCATTCGCAGTGGCTATAATCAGCGCAGTAAGAAATGACAAAAGTCTGGGAGAAAGATTCTTTGTATCCAGTACAGACATAGCGGGTACTAAGGTAATTTAATATGTCTAAAGTAGAAAGCCTTCAGATTGAAGCAGAAAGTGGTAATAAAAAACGCCAATTGCTGCTACAACATTTCAAACTTATACCCTACCCCTTTCACTGTAGTAATGAGGTCGATACCCGCCTTTTGGCGAATCTTGCGGATGTGTACATCAATAGTGCGGTCGCCCACAATAACATCGGTACCCCAAACGCGCTGCAATATTTCGTTTCTCAGAAAAACACGGCCCGGCTTGGATGCCAGAAGAGAAAGCAGCTCGAACTCCTTTTTTGCAAGAAAAATTTCAGCACCTTTATACGAGACGGTAAACTTGGTCTTATTGATCTCCAGATCGCCGAAAGTCTGCTTTTGTTCCTGATCCTCATCTTTGCGGAAACGACGTAATGCCGACCCTATCCTTGTGGCCAGCAATTCCGGTTTGATGGGCTTGGAAATATAATCATCAGCGCCGATTTTCAGCCCTTCGATCTCATATTTCTCATCACTCAAAGCAGTAAGGAAAATAATCGCCGTATCATCAAATTCAGGCAAATTCCTCAGTTCCTTTATTGTTTCAATGCCATCTTTATTGGGCATCATGATGTCAAGGAGAATAAGGTCGGGCCGGAAATCTTTGGCTTTTCTGATGGCTTCTACCCCATCTTTGGCGGCCGCAATTAAATAACCTTTGTTTTTCAGATTATAACTGATGAACTCTACAATATCCGGCTCATCGTCCACTATCAGAATCTTACCTGGGAATACTTCCATAAGTTGCACTAAATCGTATGCAATATTAGATCTCCTGCCTCTAACAAAAAAGAAATCTACATTATATAATTGTTAAGTGATTGACGAACCAGGTAATTACAATCAAGCTCATCCTGTTTGCAAATACAATAAAATGCCAATGGATAATTTTTGAGCCTGAATAATACCTATTTCAGTTCTACGTTACCATTGCCCACTTTATAACCCTCACTGTAAATTTCAATGCTATAGGTACCCTTCATGTAATTACCATCCTGATGCCAATCGAATACAATTCCCTTTACAGGTTGGTTCTGCAGCAGGGCAACGTCCTTCATTACAGAAAATAAAAGCTGGTCTCCGTTAACTGATGTCATAGACCCTGAGCTATTGGCTGCATTGCTCAGCACCGTGCCATCCGGACCTATCATCCTGATGTATACCTGCTTGTTGCCGCTTTCAGCAATCCTGTTCTCATCTATGTCGAATGTGATACGCAGTACATTTACCTTTTTAGCCTTTGATGTCTCCTTCTCTTTGCCATTACGTCTCACATGAATAGGCTCCATAGCTATATTCGATGCATGAAGTACTGACCCCACCTTCTTCAGAACAATATTTTTCTGAACAGTAGAATCACGCTCCTTGGTAAGCACCTTGTTCTTGCCTGTAAGCACAGTATTTTCTTTCTCCAGTTCAGCAATACGGGCTTCATATTGCCTGGACTTGTCGTTCAGACTGGCTATCAAATCCTTAGCCTGCTTCAATTCGGTTTTAGTAGCATTGCCATTATTGAGAATAGACCGGATGCGCGATTGCAACTTTGTCATTTCAGACTTATTTCCCTGAAGGGCGCTGTCCAGTTTCGAATTCTGAGATACCAACTGGTCAATCTTTGCCGATGCAGCATCAAAATCACTCTGCAGCGCGGCCCTGTCAGTTTTCACACTGTCAATCTGTTGCTGTTTTTGTTTCAGGGCATTATTATTATCTTCAGCCATCTTATTCTTACTCATGAATAAGTAAAGGCAACCTGCAAGCAGAATGAGTATAAAAACCCAATAAACTATAGAATTATTTTTTTTTCCTTGATTATTTGAGGTAGGTTGCTGTGGCGTTGTTTGATTAAACTGACTCATAAATTACTTTTGTTTAAAACCCCGGGGAAATTAAGTTCAGTACAAATGTAATATACAACTTTAGTTAAATGCAGCATTTAAAAGAAATTTTGTTCATCGACATAGAAACTGTGCCCATTGTGCCGGAATTTAACATATTGTCTGAAGCTATGCAGGCAGAGTGGGCAAAGAAATCGAAATCAATAAAAGGAAACCCTGATTTACAGCCCGAACCTTCTGCCCTCTTTCACGACAGGGCCGGTATTTATTCCGAATTCGCTAAGGTTGTGTGCATTGGGTTTGGCAGTCTGCAAAGGCATGATGATAAATGGACCATGAGGCTCAAATCATTGGTCAATGATAACGAGCAAATCCTTCTGGCCGACTTTTGCGAATTGCTCACAAAATTCACTGCGGTGAATAAAGACATGAAATTTTGCGGGCATAACATAAAGGAGTTTGATATTCCCTTTCTCTGCCGCCGCATGGTGATCAATAATATTCAATTGCCGCAATCCATGCAGATGATGGGTAAAAAGCCATGGGAAGTAACCCATCTCGATACCATGGATATGTGGCGCTTTGGCGATTATAAAAACTTCACTTCGCTTTCGTTGCTGGCTACAATACTTGGCATACCATCGCCAAAATCAGATATGGATGGCAGCATGGTAGCCGAAGCATACTGGAAAGACAAAACCCTGACCCGCATCGGTTCCTATTGCCTCCAGGATGTGCTTACCAGCGCCAAAGTTTACCTCCGCCTCAAAGGCCTTAACCAAATTGAAATTGAACCCGTTTTCGTAGAATGATTACAAATGCAATAGGAATATAAAATCAACCTTTTTCCGCCGCTGTTGGTGTTCCCCACCATCAGCCTCGCGCAGGGTAACTCGCTTCTTGTCCATAAATAATATTGAGTTCTTAGTTCACATACATGGTATCCCGATTTTTCATTCATCGGGAGGGTCTTGGGTTCGAGTCCCTCCCTAGCCATCTTCAGCCCACACAACGGTGAGTTCCCTATTGTTTTAAACCCAGTATGAATCTCATGAATTAAGCTTTACCACTCACGACAACAACATTTTGATTTCAAATTAAATTGCCTATATGCCGTATTTTCAAAAACAATATTAATCCTTACCTTCGCTATATTGAATTTCCATTTGGGGATTGCATTTATTATTTGTAGCCAAATTCAGTAAATTGTTAATCAGGTAAATTATGCTCACTGTACATCCGCAATACATCACCGACACAGCAGGTAAAAAGCTTGTGATACTTCCGGCCAATGAATTCAATTCCATAATGGAAGAGCTGAAAGAACTTGAAGACGTTCGTTTATTTGATGAGGCAAAAAAAGAGGATGACGGTGAAAGAATTCTTTTTTCTGATTACCTGAAGAACAGAAAAAACAAAAATGATTAAGTATACAGTTGTCATTACAAAAAGGGTAAAAAAACAATTGGACAATTTATCGGACAATTTTGCTGGCCCTGTTTTTAGCGCAATTGAAAACCTTGCTGATAATCCTCGCCCACATGGATATAAAAAACTGGTCAACAGTGGATAACCGTCTAAAATTTTAATGTCAATATCAAATTTTCTTTTGAATAAATCTATCACCTCTTTCCATTGATAAAGCCCTTTACAATCCGTATCAGGGTCAGCTATTTTAATTAAATGTTTTATTCTTATTTCAAGGCTTTTGAACAAATATACAATCTTCATTTCCTCTAAAGCTGTTATCTGTTCATGAATAAAATCTTGTTCGCTCAATACTTCTGACATAGCAGAGAATATCGGAATGCGGCTTAATGGGTCTATTTTATTGTTATTCTGTGTATAGTCCCTAATCTCTTTTTTACAATTTGAAAATTGTGAATTTAAATTGTATAATTCAGAATTCAATGCTTTAATTGTTTCATTCGTAGCACTTTCAAAAGTTTCTAATGAACTCTTTGAAATTGCGAAAATCATTTGCTTTTTTAAGTCTAATACATCAAACATACTGAAATTATTTTTGTAAGTGGCTGCGTTAGCAGAAAACAAATGTAGTGATTGAATTTATTTTTCTCACTCCTTTCCAAAAGCAGTTTAACGGAATTGTGGAATCAAATACTCCCTTGGACATCATACATAGTTTCCGGTTAATGATGCGACTTGATAAAGCTTAAAAATGGGCTAATGTTTATCGCATCGTTACCTGAATGTATGCGGTAAGAATGTTACCAAGCCAAATAGCATAGAAATTTTTAGCATAAATAAAATAGTATTTCACGAACGTACAAAATTTATTGGTTTTGTTTAAGAAATAAAATCTTATGGTAGGTCAACTTACCATTATTGCCCTGTCAATGTTTCGGATTTTCATAAAAAGGTTCAAGAAAAGCCCGACCAGATTTCCGCAACAACAGAGAAAAAAACGACTGGTTAAAGCAGCGCTTCCAACTCTGTAGAAAACCTCATTTAGAGGTATTAGAATGACGTCATCTGACGTTTGTTGACGTCAGATGACGTCTAAAAAGGAGACGTCTTCATTATCCAATATCATGCAGGTAAAACGTGGAATAAACCTGTTTATTTATTTTACAAAAAACTATCAGCATCGGTATAAATTTGGCAATATAAAGAACTCAGTTATTGGGCTTTAATAACGAGTAGTCATTTTGGCGAAATTTGCTTGACTAATTCGTTTGCCGCTCTTGTGCCTTTGTTTCGTTTTCAGCCTTGATCAAAGCATAGATTAGAAAGCCATTATGCTGTTGGCATGTATAATTACCTTCCATTATCGTGTCGTCAGCTATTTTACACGAATCTATTTTGTTCTTAACAAAGGTTATCTTATAAATGTGCATGGCGACAATAAAGGTGCTTGGCCGTACCTTGAGGCCACAAAATTACTGAATAAAACAGGTATGTAACTCAACGTAACCGGATTCAGATTTGCAGATGATAAAGCAATTTTACCTAATGAACCTAACCAGCAAAGAGCCAAATGTCTTGCTGGTTACTCATTTTAAGAGAATAAGAGTTTTTATTTCTTTGATGCCACCTTCTCGGAAAGCAACTTACCTGCTTTGAATTTTGGAACTTTGCGAGCTTTGATTTTAATAGTTGCACCTGTTTGCGGATTGCGTCCGTTACGGGCAGCGCGGGCAGATACAGAGAAAGTACCAAATCCAACAAGTGTTACACGGTCGCCTTTTTTAAGAGTAGCCACTACTGCGCCAGTGAATGAATCTAATACTTCATTTGCCTGAACCTTAGTAATACCGGCATCCTTTGCGATTTTTTCAATCAATTCTGCTTTGGTCATTGGTTGAGGTTTTAATTTTTGAAATGAATAATTAAAATGAAAATGCAGATTCTATTCGGAGGTCAGTTTCTTTACAAATCCAGCCAACTGCTCAATGCGAGCAGAATTTAAAGAATAGTATATCTCCTTACCCATACGTTCAGTAGAAACAATATTAGCACGGCGTAATATGGCTAAATGTTGGGAGGCAACTGATTGTTCTAAACGTAATTTCACATAGATGTCTGTAACTTTCATCCGCTTGTTTTCATCAAGCAATTTAAGAATCTGCTGGCGCAGTTTATGATTAATAGATCGCAAAGTCATAGCGGCATTTTTAACAGCCACATAGTCCATGTCACCTTGTAGGCCAGACCCTTCATTTTTATTAATTACTTTGTCCATTGTGAAATCGTAGTGTTAAAATGAGTGGAGATTGGTTTAGATACTACTTTGTATAAGCAAAACAGTATTCCACGAACATACAAAATATATTGGTTTTGTATAAGAAATAAAATCTTCAGCAGGTCAACTTACCGCTATTATCTCTACCAGTTTTTTCAAATCCTCAATGAATAGGTTCGAGAAAAGTCCTAACGGGTTCACTTCGGCCCGTAAGAGCACTTTAAAGCACTTACGGGCTTTTTTGTTTATGATCGCCGTTTTGAACATTATTTTTGTTCCCGCAATTCCCAGCTATTTTCCGGCAAATGACCTTCTAATCGATATCCCTTGCCAGATTTTGCATATTCAAAAAAATTGTTGTACTGTCGTTCGCTGAAGCCATGCAGATTTTTGGGGATCAGTATGTTGTAAGTGAGATAGATCCGCGCGGCATGCCAGTAATCCACAATATCCCCGACCTCAATATAACGAACCACTTTATTGCTTTGCGCCAGTAATGCATGCAATTGCTGTTGAGTATAAAATCTAAAATTAATACCAATGGTATCAATGTGTATCAGGTCGGCATCCAGCCGCTCTATCAGGTGTGTTCGTCTGTAGTCGTCAAATCTGTCGAGAGATATCCTCAAAGTATCACCATCAGTTCTCAGCTCCCCGGTCTGGATGAAATTTTTTATACCTTGAGCGATCAGCATATATTGTCCTTTAGGATCGTATCGTGAAATAGCGTTCGAATCGAAATAAAACGCAGCCCGAGTCGGAAAAAACTCGCCGCCCCCTGGAGAGTAAACAACTTCGCCCACTTTTATTGATTTGCCGGTGTACTCCATACGAAGCGTATCGAGCTTCGGAAGCGGGTAACGAAATCCGGTTGCCGTATCGATTTTATACATTGTGCCGCAATAATCGCAATTGCACATTACTAGGGTGGAGATAGCTCCGGAATCTCTTTTCCTTACTACGCCATAATAAAAAAAAAAGGCGCCATCAGAAGCTGAGTAAAGGGTATCTTTCTTTACAATCTGCACCGGTACTTTGTAAAGGAAGAGCGAATCGTTGTCGATCAGCAACGTATTCAAGTGATACCACTTTCGCGGAGCGTCGTAGCATTCTGTCTTTCCACTCTTATTCTTCCAACACATTGGCTCCATGCCACTGTAAAATACCTGTGCAACAGAAATGAACGGCAAGGTGGTCATCAACAACGTTAATGCAGTGCCTTTTACAATAGGCGAAGTCATTATATAAAGGTAAGAGTAGACTGAATGGCTGCCTCCTTCCCGTTTTAAAACACATTTATTCCCGGTTAGATGTTTAACGACATCCTTTCTTTTCATCAGGCAACCATTTTTATGTCTTCCCTGGTTATTATTTTACCAGCCTGGTCCTCCAATGCCATTTCCCTTCTCACATCAAGTATCAATTCCAGTGCCTCCCTCAAATTGGCTCGTGTTTCCTCCATCGTAGCACCTTGGGTATTTACTCCGGGTATTTCTTCTATGTAGGCAATATACTCATCACCATGCTGCTCAAATACTGCGGTTAACTTGTTGTCAATGTTCATTTTGTTCCTTTTGCTAAAACAAATTTACACAAAATATCCTATCTGTTCTTGAGCAATATAAAACCCGTATAGCTTGTAAATATATTCTTGCAACTACACTAATGTCAGTAAATATAGAATTAATGTATGCGTATTTTGCGCTTTCCTCCGTTTTAACTGTTCCCCACCAACTGCCTCGCGAAGCACATTTCGCCTTGATGTTTATTGCCACCATCACGTTTTGGACAAAACTTCTTTGATCCAGGTATTTTAGAAATTAATAGGCGCCATATGAAATATCCATTTATTTTGGAAATGCCAATTATATACCTTATCTTCGTCCCGAATTTCATCAATAAAAATATAAAGATCCTATCATGAAACACCAAATTCCAGTGTGCAATTTTGCACACCAAAATTGCACACTTCGCCCCAAAATGCGCAATAATATTTGCTAATCACTTGATTTCCAATAAAAAACTGCGCAACAAAATATTCTTTACGCAGTATGCAATTATTTATAACAGTATACAAAAACCAGGATGCCTAACTTAAAATAGGAATTGCACACTCAACCCCTAAATGCGCAATTCACAACAGCTAATCACTTAATTATCAACTAAAAAATGTGCAACAAAATATTTTTTGCGCAGTGTGCAATTCTTCATAACAGTAAACAAAAACCAGGAATACTTACCAACTTATCAACCATTCAACTTATCAACCTATCAACCAAATTAAAATTGCACACTCAACCCCAAAATGCGCAATTCCCAGCAGCTAATCAATTGATTTTCAATAAAAAAATGCGCAACAAAATATTTTTGCGCAGTGTGCAATTCTTCATAACAGTAAACAAAAACCAGGATTACTTACCAACTTATCAACCATTCAACCATTCAACTTATCCCTCGCCCGCCGTAGCCATAGCGAAGGCGGGAACTATTCAACATATCAACTATTCAACTTATCCCTCGCCCGCCGTAGCCATAGCGAAGGCGG
>CAIUZK010000029.1 GCA_903903635.1 uncultured Bacteroidota bacterium | reverse complement strand
TTTCTGTTGATCTTTTCCATAGTTTTACTTCATGTTGATGAAAGTTTGTGGAATGTGTTCTTATTAATGATAATTCTTAAGCAAGTCATGTAATATTGTTTCCAAGGTAAAAGTCAGTAAATAAATTATGTATAATAAAAGCAATTGTCAATATTTACTTTTGATTTGGCAGATGACAGGAATTTTACAATAGCTGTAGTTGTTTTAAAAATAAGTGTAAGATTTAAATGAAATCATCGATTTAAAACCAAGCCATAATCGACTGATATTCAATACTAAATAATTTACTTGAAATGATCCCTGGAATTCACTCAGTATTAATAATGCGCAGAACTATACTTCCCAGTAATCCCCATCGTGATGGAATTCGACGGTTTCAAATAATTCCGGATATTTTTCAGGCATAAACGTATGAATCGGAACAATCCGGACCGGCGCAAGAGCTTCTGCAAATCTTTTTAAACCGGCAGGGCTTGCATGGCCTGAAGTGTGAATGCTTATTTTGGGTATATTTTGCTTTTCAATCCATACCCGGAGATATTCATTTTCTTCTTTTTCCCAATACCCTTCCCATTGTGAATAGATATAGACAGCATTATGTAGTAAATTGGCATGATCCAGATCAGGCATGTGGATTGGTCTAAAAAGCAAAACACTTTTATTAGAAATGGATTGTAGACTGCTGATAAAAATTCGGTTCTTCAAGTGCCTTGTTAGCAAGTTAAACCACTGCTCCTGTTTGATCTGTATTCGCTGCTTCTCAGGAATATAAAGGGCAATCTCTGGCCAGTCTGACTGGGGAATATTTTTGTTTCCAGTTGCCTCAAGCACTACAGCTGTATAAAGGTCAATAACCAGGGTCTTGCCTGTTTTCTTGCAAGCTCTGAAAATAGAAACAACCCGGTCAATATTTTGCGCCGAGGTATGTACCAGTGTAAGTCCTGTTGTCTCGGTAAAGACAGTTGCCAATTGCTCCTCGATTTCAGTCTCACTAGGAAATGACTCATGATTCTCAATTCTTCCAAGCGTTGATCCTTCCAATAATAAAACATCAATCTTTTCAGGAGGATAAGCCATAAGTTTTTCAGTCAGTTTTGCCTTCCTGCCATGCATCCTGAAATCCCCACTGTAAAACAAACGTTTACCATCAGCTTCAATTAATATTGAATAGGCATCATAACCGGAATGGTCAATCAGGTAAGGGGTGATTATGAATGGACCAAGTTCAAATGGAATTTCAGATTTGAAATTCAATCCAAGTGCCGGAACTGTCCAATCACCTCTAAGAAAAGGTGCAGCCTTGATTAATATGTTTCGGGCATCCTTACCCATGATTACAGGAATATTATTGGAAATATGACCCAGCAAACCGAAATGGTCCAAATGTGGATGAGAGATTAAAACAGCCAGCAACGAATCATCACTTCCATCCAACCCCGGTATGTCCGGCAGGTACTTTTTGTCATTACCCTCAGCATCGAGGGGTAACCCAAGATCTAGGACCAATCTTTTCCCGCAATCGGAAACAACTTCAAAACAACTTCCCCCAATCTCCTTACTTCCACGATGAATACATACTTGCATTACCTATCAATTTTATTACCGTTTACTCTGGCTAATGTTAATTGCGGTCAA
>CAIUZK010000028.1 GCA_903903635.1 uncultured Bacteroidota bacterium | reverse complement strand
CTGAATGAATATCAAACCGGAATCAAAGTAGACAAAAACCAATTGGACAAAAAACGAATTCGCTACCATCCCAACATCCCAGAACTCAACTACAGAATTTATCCTTAATTTGTAGGAATTATTTTGAAAGTCTTACTAAGCATCTCTGATTCCATGATTACCGATACAATCATAGTCATTAGATAATGTGGAACCCACAACATAACAACCATTTTGCGGCCCAAGCACAATTTTGTAGACATAGTCATCATCAGAACCACCAATTATTTTACTCCAAATTTTATTTCCTGAGCTGTCTACTTTCATTACAAACATATCAGCATTTAATGAGCTACCATAATGAATACTAACATTAGAATCCGTATAGAAGCTTCCTCCACCAATAATATAGCCACCATCATTGCATGAAACCATACTTGCAAATTGCAAGCCATTACCCTTACTGTATGCATGATGCCACACCTGGTTATTTTCCGAATCATATTTACAGATGAATATGCCCCATGGTGCTGAATTATAAGAACCTCCCATTACATACCCCCCATCATTAGTGGGAAATATATAACTCATGGTGGTGTCGCCCAGCCATTGAAAACATTTTGTCCATTCCAATATAGTAGCATCCGGATTGTATTTCAGGTATATTGTTCGTGCGCCTGTTATCGAGCAAAAGGAATCCATATTGCCTGTCCCTGGCATCGCTGAAGTACCAAGGCCAAGTATGAATCCCCCATCCTTTGTAGTAGTAACAAGAGGCCCGATATTACTATAACCATCACCCAAAAATGTTTTCAACCTTACCATAACCGGCTCCGGCACCTGCCCATGCACCGCAAGCGTAGTCAACACAAAAACAAATAAAATCCCTAACAGCTTCTTCATGCACTTCGGTTTCTTCATTAAAATTAAATGCATATTGCGTGAATAAAAAAGATTATTTCAGAAAATCCACAATAACTGCCCAAATCAGCAAGCCAACTCGCGCTTAGCTACGTAACACGGGCCGTGCAACACAGCTCCCCTCCCGTTTTTGGGAGTGGGACGATTGGACGAGGCGGGCCGAGTACAATCAGGGGTGGTAAACTCGCGCACATCAGGTAATCGGGATGCGGTTTCAATATAGCTTCATTAACTCTTCCGTGGTTCCATGATTTATTCTTTGAGTTTGAATTGCAAAATTCGCTTCAAAATAATTGCAGGGTTTGGCATTGATTATCAAGCAATTAATTGTCTGAATCACGAATTTAGGGGATTAAGAGATTTCGCGGATTGTGCTGTTTGTGTCGGAACCTTCAATTTAGGCTGGTTTAATTGATTTAGTTGACTTTACCTGCTGTTTCATCCATAGCAAAGTTGCTTTTCAGGATATTTCTGATGGCTTCTTACCTTTCGCTTATGTTTTTGGGTGTTTGGGACAATAGGAATCCTGTCTGTTAAGAAACAGAAACAGTGTGATAGAAAATTGGACCTATAATTTTTATTATGCGGCCTTGCGGGCGCGTTCCAGTTTGCGGCGCTGGGAGCGGTTTAGTGTTGGTACCCCACCCCGGCCCTCACCCGAAGGGGAGGGAGGTGTTACGTAGGTATTGTGTGAAGCAGGTTGAGTGTTTGAAATTGGTTCTACGGCATTTGGGGTTTCTTTTTCGTATTGTGTTTGGGCTAGTTCGTATGCTTTCTTGTATAATTCGGGGTACTCTTGCTTGTAATATTCAAGTTCTTCCTGGGTGAGCAGGGCTGGTTCTGTTTCGGTAATGGGTTGGGGGTTGGGTGCGGGGGCGGAAGTTGATTGTGGCGTTTGGAATTGAATTTTATTTTGTTTGGTGGCTTTTACACGGGTTGCCAGGAAGCCATCTATGTAGGGTTTTATTTGTTCTGCCATCTCGGGGTTTTGCTGATCTACATATTCGAGGAAGTAGGTATTAAGTTCTATGTTTTCGCTGAGGGTGTTGCGGGTGCGGAGTTTGGTGATGGTGTTGACCAGTTTGTGCATGGAGTTGACTTCGAGGTGGGTTACGGGTTTGTCTTTCCTTTCGTCTGAAAGCAGGTGATCCTGCAGGTTGGAGAGGATGTGGTAGCAGTTGTCGATAAGCTTTATGGGCATGTGCTGTGCGCATTTTTTGATTTCAGCCCAGCCGTTTTCTTCGATCCAGTAGTACATGGTGCGTTCGCTGACATTTAATATTTCGGCGATCCGGGAGATGGGGATGTCTGTTTGAAAGTAGATGTGCTGCGCGGCTTCTTTTTGTTCCAGTTTCATATTCCTTGTTTTTTGGCGTTAACTTTGGTTAATTTCCATTTTATTGTGTAAAGATAAGTATAATGGAAATGATTTCCAAATTATATAGAGTAATTAATTTCCAATGTGGGAATTTCCAATTTCCAATTGAGTAGAATGAGTTACCTGATTTGCGCGAGTGGACCACCCCTGCCTGAAGCTAAAAAAAGCTTCAGTCGGTCCCCTCCTAACAACAGTAGGGGAGCTGTGTTACGTGGCCCTTGTTATGT